>JBFGLD010000346.1:0-6226 GCA_041576335.1 Anaerolineae bacterium
AGGGTCAAGGTGGATCATACTCGCTGCTGTAATCGAACGAGTAGACTGTCATTGCTGACTCACAAATCGTGGCGAACGATAGCGCAACGGCTTCGGTGGCTTGGGTAAGACCTGTCGGATCAGGACAACCTCGTTATCGCAGCTAGTCTCTATGCGCTCCACCAGCGCTAATTCATCGGCATCGTTATCGATAACTTTCCCCTGGTGTATTGCCACGTATTGGCCCGGATACTGTTGCCATAATTTAGCGTGGCTGGCTTCAAAGATGGCCACTTCTTGCCGCATGGCAGCCCGATCCCCGTGGACGTGCACCGCCGGAAAAGCCCGGCGAATCGTTTCGGTCAATACTTCTGCAACCGGCCGATTTGTTGTCTGAGCTAAAAGCTCGACCTGGCGGTAAATGTTATCTGGCAGGGTTAGTGTTACTTGCACGCCCATTGTCCGGACAGCCCAACCTCCTCACCATTTGAGGTAGCCGTAGTATACCTGATAATGACAGCATAAACAATGCGACTGTATCTACTCCTATTGAAGTGGGTTTCTTAAGTTGTGGTCCTGTAAGTGATAAATGTCCGCTAAAACCTGCCAACGGAGATTAAAAAACGACGTAATCCGCCAGATTCCGGAAATATTTAGAGATGAAAACCTGTCGACTGGCTGTGGTAACAGTCACTCATAGACTCCAGTTGGCGACCGGAGAGGCGCGACGATGGACTGCTCCACTATCCAGGTTCGCCAATGCAAGATAGTGCTTCACCATATCTAACGTTGAATGTCCGAGGAGCTGCTGCAGCACAAATATATTTCCACCATTCCGCAAAAATGTGATAGCGAACGTGTGACGGAAACGATGGGGATGGGCATCAGGCACATTGGCCCGCTCGCCAATGTTTTTGATCAACCGTGATAAACCTCGACGCGTAAAATTCTGCTCATAGTTGCTTGCAAAAAGAGGGTCATCGTCCAGCGCTTCTGGTCTGGTGGCCAAATAACGCCAGATTGCTCTGCCTGTTTTGCTGGATAATTGAACGATGCGCTGTTTGCTGCCTTTACCGGTTACAATCATCTGTTTGTTCTTGAGATCCACGTCGGCAATGGCTGTATTACGAAGTTCGCTGTTGCGAACGCCGGTATCGAGAAAGGTGAGAATAATGGCCTTATTGCGTTCAAGATGAGGTAAAGCACGAGAGCACTTTTCTTGTTGCAAAGGTCGGACATAATAGCTCCGAGATCTTTCGCAAGCGGCGAGCATGAGCTTGACGTCTTGTTCTGTAAATGGATTGATGACCATTTTTTCGGGTTTGGGAGCCGGAGTCTTGTGGACGACATTTGCGGAGACAAAGCCTTCTGACACGGCCCAGCTCCAGAGCGCAGATAGCCCGGTTCGATAGTTAAGGACGGTTTTCTTTTTGAGATGAGTTTGGGCTGCCAGGAATTCTTGCACCTGATGAGCTTCGATTTCAATTAAGGGTGGATCATCAGCCAAGAAATTCTGAAACTTGATGAAGGTCGTCGCATAATCACTTAGGGTGTGGGGACTAAGACGCCGCGCTTCGGCGTAGAGAACATACCCTTCCAGGGCTTGAGACAGCGTGATTTGATGTTTCTTCATCAATACCTCCTCGGTTCATCGAATTGGATGGAGCTTTGGTGATGATGTGGTCGAGTTGGTTCCATCATATGATCTTGAATGAGTTGGGTCAAGCATTTTTTGACTCAGACGCTCAAAACGGGGGTCTCACTGATGACATTACGCCAACCATTTACAAGGATTGTTAATCGTCAGCGCACAATCCGTAGCTGGGATAGGTACCTCCTGCTGGGCCAAACCCTGTTCCACTTGGTCAATCGACAAATTGAATTTGATAGAAATATGCCGGATTAGTCGCCGTCGTTGGTGTGAAGTCAGGCAATCCAAATCAACGAAATAAACCGGCTGGGGTTCTTCACACCCCGGCACCTCGACAAATTCAGGTGTAATTGACTTGACGTGAAGACAGGTAGTGCCAAACATCTCTAACCACTCAAGCCGCCGTTGCGGATGATTGACCGTGACCGTAAGATCTTTGCTCATTTGGCTAACCTCCAACTACAACTACTATTGTGTCCTATCACATGATCACAGACATTGGCATGTCGGTCATTTTAAACACCCTACACGTTTCGGCTTGCGGAAACCTACCGACATGCCGATGTCCGATGTCATGTGTTAAGAACCTGGCCGCTACTGCTTCAATGCCCATTTATTTCCCTTTCGTCGGGGCCCCAGCGTATTGACAATCTGAGGGCAACGTTTGCGGGCGGTCTGCAAGATGTTTTCTTTGAAACCACGTTGTGCCGCACGTCGTTTGAGTTCACCGTAGCTTAGCGGGCCAGCTGCTAGAGTTTCCGCTAACCAGGTGGCACATTGGCTGACCAATGAGTTGGGGTTGTCCTCAGGTTCATTCTCCTCTTCAATGGGCTGGCCGGCTAAAGCCCATTTGTTGCCGAAGCGTTTGGGGCCCAGTGTGTCGACGACTTTATCTCCCAGTAACTGGCGGGCTTCAATCAAAACCCAGTACCTGAAATCTTCCTGGGCAGCGAGGGCCTGGATCTCGGTGAAGGATGTTGGCCCGCGTTCGTCCAGCAGGTCGATCAGCCAGGCCGCACACTTCTCGGTCAACGTTTCCGGATAGCGCTCAAACAATTCAAGCGGGCCGTAAGAGAGCACCGCCACATCCGGGTTTGTGGCTGAGTCTTGGTATTGAACGGAAAGCGGTTTGGGATACTTACCCCGGTTCTTCTTTAAGACCTTGAGTTGACGTGGCCCGTTCAAGTCCTCTTCCGGGCCGGTCTTAAGGACATCGATACCCAAAATACTGCGGGCCATCGCCACTAAATGGCCGGATCCCCGCAGATCATGCATGGTCACCGGTTGAGTAACTCCCTTGGTGGGTTTGCGCAGATGATGAATTAACAGTAAGGCGACATCAAAGGTGCCGGCCAGCTCGACGAAGAAACCAAGTACATCTCGCAAGTCCTCGATGTTGTTCTCCCCTCTGGCATTCACCGAGGAAAGCGAGTCGACAATAACTAGATCGGGCTGCAGGTCAAAGCACATATCGATTAGTTGATCCTGATACTCCGGCCGGGACATATCCATTAGATCGCGGGGTGGTCGTCGAATGGCATAAAACCTGTCCAGATCCATCGCCCAGACCATCGCTCGCTCATAGATATCGGGCAGAAAGTCTTCGGCGTCCACATAGATTACCCGGCCGGTCTTAAGCTGGAATACAGATTCGTCGGGAGCAGGCAGTCCGGCGATAACCCGTTGGGCTAGGTCTAGCGCCAAATATGTTTTCCCGACCCCGGGCCAGGCGGCCAGCAAGGTCAGCAAGCCCCGTGGGATCCACGCTTGCCAGAACCATGTCGTCTGGGGTAACTCGGGACCGATCTCGGCCAAGGATGGGTATTTTGGCCTGTAGCCGGGTTCTGCCACCAGAATGGCATCGATGATGTCGGCTAGTTCCTCGCTTGCTTCACTCAACTTCAAGCGGTACAGTTCCTGATAAACATCGTGCGGGTCCTGGCCGTGGTCCAGACAATCCAGGACCTCTTGCCAGAGTTTGCGATAGGTTTTAGTCAACTGAGCATAGTTGAGCTCCGGCTCAAGGCCGTGGATTAAGTCAGCGATGGCTTGCCGCTGACGGCGTTCGGTTAGCATGAAGTGCCCCTTTCTTGACCTACAAGTCCGTTCTTGCGTTCACCTGGTTCATCTTTAGAATTAACCGGTCGATATCGACACACCTCCAGGTCCCCGTTTGGTTGCTGCTGCACCGGCACGATCAGCGTGCCCATCTTTTCTCCTTGAACAGTCAGGCGAATCGTGGCCGCCTTGCCCGGCGTCTTGGTCACCCAGCCCAAGGCAATCAGCTTGTCGATGAAGTAATAGGTGGAACTTCTGGAGCGATAACCAAGTCCTTGGCGCAGCGCCTCATAGGTTACGAAGCCATATCGAATCAGGGCCAGCGCCGTGCTAGCTTTCTGCCAAAAACTCGATCTGTAAACCGAGCCCCGATCTTTATTTTGGGATCCTCGTTTCTCAAACCGCGGGCGGACGATCCGAGCAGATACACTATAAAAGTGACTAATTGTCCGGTAGCTGAGACCGATGTGTCGCAATTTGGCCAAATCACGGGTATCAGGCAGTTTGACTGAGTAATCTATGCTAGTCACCCTTCATCTCCTTAAAGTATTTTACAGATGACATTCATATTTACGTTTGTTACTATAATTACTGTCATTTCAATTTAAAAAAAAGAGAACGTATTTCTCTGAGCGGTGTGTGATAGCCTCGATTACAACATCTGCTTATTCTAAATGTCAAACAGTTTTGTTATTAAGCTTCTTAAGCTATAATGGCCATATGACGACCTTGGCTAAAACAATTGGTAACAGAATTAAAACGGTTCGGCTTTCTGCCGATCTGACCCAGGAAGAGGTAGCTGCCCCATTGGGGATCGGCCGGGCGGCTTATTCCAATATCGAGAACGGTCATAGCCTGATCACAGTAGATCATCTGCTCAAGTTACCCGAAATCCTCCACAAGCCAGTTTCCTATTTTCTTGGCATCGACACCGAGAACCTGTCTGCCGAAGAAGCCGAATGGTTGGAGCTATATCGCATCTTGCCGGAAGATGCCCGAGCGTTAGTCGTCACGTTTGTCAGAGTTGCGGCCCAACAAGCCCGAGAGCGTGAACAAGACAAGCATCTGTCGGGTGAAGGGAAAGCATGACGGTTAGTTCTCAACGTTCTCTCTCTAGCTTGTCTAGCAGTTGCCTGGCTTGCTCAAGTGCCTGTTCCAACAGGGGGATCCAGACTCGCTTTAGGGTCTTGATGAGGTCATTCTTGTTCTGGTCAGGGTCATACATCTGGCTCCATTGAAATTCTTTCTTTTTCTTCCTTGCCACTACACTTACTCCGGACCGTGATCGTTTCCATGTCTGATGGTATCCGGTGCCAAGTGAAACGGAAGCCGGTTGATTGATGTTGTGTCACCTCGCTGTCTAGCGCAAGCTTAATTTACAAAGCCAGAAGCTTGTCTTGGTAAGTTACGTGGACTGCCGGACTGAACTGACGCACCCATACCCTGCTACTCACCCACGTAGCAATCGTTCACACAGTATAGCACAACTAGAACAAATGATCTAGTGATTTCGAGCTTAACAATCTTATAATTTGCGAGACCATTCACGATACGTTTCTGGCTCGACTACCCTATAGCCGTGTCTGAGTCTGGCCTTTATAATAGAGCGCATCAAAGGCCAAGCTGCTTCAAGTGACTCAAACGGCTGGGGCGTGATCATCCGCTGTGTCTCACCCTTCCGACCAAACATTCGCACGACTGCTTTTGGATACAACAAGCTGGACTGCCAGGACATATAATAAAAACGATTGGCATTTTCGGTAGGATCGACACGGTCAAAAAGGATATAGGAGAAGTCGGCTGGTGGAGTCTCCCAGTCTCTACTTAATCTATTGTCGCGTTTTGTGATTTTTGGGACCATCGACCAAGATTTCCAATCTTTACCGATGAGCTAGTTGGAAAGCTCAGTTTTTTTAGATGAGTTGACAACAGCTGATATCAGAAAACCTTGAAATGATGTGCACCATTATAGAACAAATGTGCTTTACAGGCAAGAATTGCAGCCTTGACTAACAAGTTCATAAGCATGACCAAGTCACATGCTGTATCTGACAGAAGCCACAGACAGTTCACAATAGCATGTAAATCCAAGGAGCACCTTAGTTTTCACTGGGTTCTTTCCAGTAAATCGAATAGTCTGATGCAATATCGTTGGCTTTTGGATTGCGAAAAAGTGCAGTATAGAAGCTATGATAGAACAACAGACAGCAGCCCTATCAACTGCTTCACCAGTTGGTGGGGTTAGCCGCCGGTGGGTGGTTGCTGCACTCGCCGGTGGCGTCTGGGGTTTACGCTATTCAGTTGACTTAATGATAAGCCTTCTTTCGAGATGGGTCAAGGGGGTTTTTACGAGGGGTTTTGGATGTGGTTTCCAGATTAACTTCGTGTCGCACTTCCGATGTTGCTCTGGAAACTCTCTAGAGCGTGCTACGACCTGAGTGGGACTACGCATATTGAGTTTACCACTTGGTTGAGAACTTCAACGGCTGCTCACCAATATCGGCAAGTTTTTCGATCTTGCTTAGTCTTCTCGGAACG
>JBFGLD010000347.1:0-6214 GCA_041576335.1 Anaerolineae bacterium
CAAAAAATTAGCCAAAAAGAAATCCTGGCCGGTAATTCAGTTTTATCCGAGTGGCGCCGGCTTTCCAGAGGGAGAAACAATGTACGGCATGCAGGCTCGATTTGTCCAAGAAATCAATCAACTGGTGGCAAAACATCCCGGTGAAACGATCGCCATTGTCGGGCACGCCGATTTGATCAAGGCCGCTGTGGCGCACTTTTTAGGCGTACATTTGGATTTATTTCAGCGCATCGTTATCAGCACAGGCTCTATTACGGCAGTTAGCTTTACCAAAATGGGACCGCGCGTTTTGATGGTCAACGATACCAATCATTTGCCGCCGAGGCCAAAGAAGCGCGCTGAAGCAGAGGCGCAAACCCATAAAATCAAAACAAAAGATGAAGATTAGCGCCAGAAAGTCTGTTTTCCCGGTGCCGTACGCACATCAAAATCGATTTTCACTTTTCAGCACGACCAACAATAAAAAGAAGGGGTTTGTATGGCAGGGGATTTGGTAGATTTCAATCCAGTATCACGGATTACCGTCGGTACGGTCGGTCCACCGGGGCAACGAGTGTTCTTGCTACAAGCTAGCCAAGGCGTTTCATCCATTACCGTCAAAGTTGAAAAAGAGCAAGTCAGGGTCTTATCGTCGAGCATCCTCGAACTTCTAGATGAATTAGACGAAAAATATCCACGCACGTATTCCAAAGTCGATGAACCACTTAGCTCCGATTTAATGCTTCAAGAGCCTTTCGAACCGGCCTTTGTGGCTGGCCAAATTGGACTTGGCTATGATAAGGAACAAGACTTGGTCGTCTTAGTCATCCAGGAAATCCAGCTTCAAGAGACGGATCAGCCCAGCGTTGCCCGATTCTGGGTTAAACGCCCACAGATGAAAATCTTAGGCGAACACGCTGCTGAGGTTGTGACTCAAGGACGACCCATTTGTCCCTTATGCGACGCTCCAATTGACCCTGACGGACATTTTTGTCCGAAAAGTAATGGTCACGAACAAGCACAATGGCTCTAAACTCTGCGCAATTCTTAGATCTCCTTCATAATATGGTCGAAATTAACCACCATAAGAACGACTTGAATCTGGACGTGGCATGGATTTTAGCAATATTTCTTGAAACCGAAATGGAACTCCAAGGTCTGATGCCTTGGAGTTCGAACTATACGTTTTTGGCTAGTTTTCCCACTACAGATGACCACTTACTTGCCATTTACAAACCTTGTCGGGGCGAACGCCCTTTGTGGGATTTTCCGGACGGGGCTTTATGCCAGCGCGAATTTGCCACCTATTTGGTTAGCGAAGTATTGGGCTGGCCTCGTGTTCCCCCCACGATTTTGCGTGACGATGGTCCACACGGCCGGGGAACCATTCAGCTTTTTATCGAAGCTGAGTACGAAGCACATTATTTTAACATGCGTCACATCCAAACCCTCACGCCCGAATTTCGGAAGATAGCCTTGTTTGACTATATAGTTAACAACGCGGATCGAAAAGGAGGGCATTGCCTCAAAGATAAGAGGGGACAAATTTGGGCCATTGATCACGGTCTTACTTTTCACGCCGATTACAAGCTTCGGACCGTTATCTGGGAATTTTGTAACGAACAAATTCCTGATCCGTTGCTAAACGACTTGACTCGTTTGAAAAGCCTAATTACCAAACCGTCCGAACTTTGCCAAGTCTTGGAGCAGTTGATCAATCCGGCAGAAATTCGAGCTTTTCAAAAACGAATCGATCGGGTCTTAGCCAACGGTCATTTTCCGAGCTTGCATCACGGGCGTAATGTGCCCTATCCTCCCATTTAAGCCAACCAATTTCCTATCTAAATGGGTACGAAAATGCCCGCAGCCAACGTCTGAAGAGGTTGAATTAATACGGCCGGAAACAGCCCCAGAGCAATACAGTCAACGCTCAAAAATGTAATAATGACGACGAGCAAAGACGGTTCGTGTAGGGTTGAGGTGCGTTTACGCTGCCACTGAACTTTTTGAGTATCAAGTGCCGGATGGGGCAAGAGAGCGAAGAGCCCGCGAAGATAACCAACGGCTACACCCAATCCTGCCAAGGTCAAAAAGACGGACCAGTGAGGATCTACGGCAGTAATAACTTGTAAAAGCTGCCATCGCACGGCAAAACCAATGGTCAGCGGAGCACCGGCCAGGGTTAAGCCGCCGACGACAAGGCCAACCGTTGCCAGCGGCATACGCCGGCCAAGCCCACGCATTTGAGCAAAACCATCACCCGATATCTGCAAACGAATGGCAGATATGCTGGCTGCAATTAAGGTTAAGGCCAGAGAACGCACGACCAGGCTCACCAAAACTGTGATGATGGCTGCCCGGCCGCCAATGCCCAGAACGGCCACGATACATCCCAAATCATAAAGAGCCGTATATCCCATTAGCCCACTTAATCCGCGTTGAACCGCAGTTAATAAACCTCCAACACAGGCTGTCGCAACTCCAGCCACTGAAAGGGCCCAAAACAACTGTGAGGCGTTGGCTAACCATGGCACATCGGCCACAAGGTGGATCAGGGTTAGAAAAGCCACGACAGGAAAGGCCACCAATATGAAGGTAGCGCTCGCCGGTGACGCCTCGGCCGCCGTAGCGGATAGCCAGCCGTGGAACGGCACAATCGCCAACCAAAAGGCAAAGCCGACCCCCACCAATACTGCTGTCTGCTGCAAAACATCAGCTGGCTGAGACACTCCCATCAACTGAAATTGGTCGACACGCCAGGCAACCACCAAGAAAAAGGGTGTAGCCAACGACATTAATACGAGAAAACGTTGGGCGGCTCGCGTTGACTCAAGCCGCGACCCTTGAATAATAAACACGGCTAAAATTGCGGCAGCTTCGATAAAAATCGCCGTTATTCCCAGGTGACGAGATAAGCTGGCGGCGACCAAAAGCCCCAAGATTGCCAGGCTTATCGGATAAAACGTTCGGCCTGCCCCGCGCAAAACATCTGCTTCGACCACCTTTGTCCTCATGCCGGCGATAAAGGGAACAGACACGGAAGAGATCAGAAAAAGTCCGGCCGTCGTCACAAATAAGATAGACAGCATGAGTTGCGAGAGCGAATCAAATTCAATCGAGCGCCCCAAAAAATTTAGGGCCAAACCTGAGGGCAGCCGAATTGCCAACCAAGCAGAGAAAAAAGCCACCAGTGCAGCAACTACGGCGCCAACGCCAACGCGCCGAAATAAATATACGATAGGGGCCGCCCCTATCGGCAGCGCAATAAGCCATAAAGCCGGCGGTATCACAGTTTCTCCTCCAAGCCACCACCCTGAGCCACAATTAAGTAACCGATGACCAGAGCGATAAGCAAATTGATTGCACCCCATAGGCCGGTTAACAGCAGACTGCTTTCTAGCGTACTATAGTACAAGTCAAAACCCGTGAGCGTCGTAAATAAACCAAGCCCTACTTTCATCGGGTTTTCAGTCAGGGTAAGAATAGCCAAGCCGGCTAATATAAGCCAATATACTGCCGCACTGATGCTGGATGATAAACCTGGCAAAATAAGGGTTTTACTCAGCGTAGTCGCGACGAGAATCATTAAGAGTACTGCCAACAACCGAAACAGAAAACGACTCGTTATCTGTCGCCGCCGATCCTGACCGATTATAGATAAGATAATTGCAGCAGAACTTCTTTGCCACCACCTGACAAATTTATTACGACTAAGGGTGACCACAGCTTGGTCGAACGGTAAGATGGGGGAGAAAACCGCTGAAACTTGTCGAACCGATAAAAAAAGAATAGGGCAAATGAAAGCCCCAATCAAAATTTTGACAATTGCAATGTCGGGCCGAACCAAACGGGAAAGTAATAGTCCGGCCAAAACATATTGAGCCAGTAGCGCCAGAATCAAGAAACGCCAATCGCGAACGACCAAGATAATGCCCGCCGTAAGGAATAAACCCAGCAGCACCGCGTCTTGAGTAATAAATCCTAATTGACCTAAAATTTCAGGTAATGTTGGCATAGAGATTTAAGGCTGGGTTCTCAATAAGATTAGTAATGTTCCAACAATCACCGCAAAAACAGCCCAGCCAATATAATGCCGTCCTTCGATGACAATATTGATTCGTAATATCAACTTTCCGGCACGGCTTAGCCATCGCCCTAACCGGGACAACAGCCACCGTAAGTGTAAAATACGGGTGAGCATTGCTGGTGAACTTCTTGACCGCTTGATTAATGGTTCCCGAAAATACCCCAGCCCCAGTGCAGCGGCAACTACGGCTAACAGCACGACCCAAAAACCGGCCCGTTCCAGGTAATCACCCGGCTGGGGCTCTAGCCTCGTGATCGTTGAAAGAACATACGGACCCAGGTAGGGTATTAAGAATGGCACCGCCACTACTATCCCAAGTGCTGACCGCCAGCCATTCAACCTTGCACCCTGCCAGGTGATTGCCCAATAGCGCACCAACCCGCTTAAGGCCAGGGCGTCAGCCATTATAACGAGCAAGATCATGAGCATACTTTTAGAGAGCAGCAGCGATTCGTAAATGACGATTCGAGGCAACCAACCCAGTGACAGGGGGATTCCAAGTAGGGTCAGCGACGCCAGCAAAGCCGAAAAATAAGGCCAAAACCAGGCTCCTTCGGCAGGATTGGGCCGTCCTAAAGGCGGCGTCACGCCCAAAGCAATAAGACTCAAAATTAAGCCCAGGCTATAAGCAATCATAACCCATGTTGGCAGAGGAGCCGGCAGCAATAGAAGTAAAACTTCCGCCAAGATGACATGGGTTACCACGACAGAACGGCGATCGGCCAGCCATGCCAGAAGTCCGTTGATGGCTAACGTAACGGTCACCAACCAGCCCACCAGTTCCGGCAGCGGCTGACCCAAAACCCTAATTACGAGATAAAGACCAACAGCCAGTGAAAACCCCAAGTACATTAGGCGTTGCTTATCAGGCCACCCGGGCTGGTCCGTCACTTCGAAAAACGGATACACCCCTAATCGTAACCACAGGGCTATGCCCAATAAAAGGAGCCCGCTTATGAGCCCTGTATCCGGAGCCACTTCAGCTAAAGCAAAGGCGCCAGCCGTCAAAATCCCCAAAAAAAGTCGCCCCACAGCCAAATAACTATGTCTACGGTTGAGCCAAAAAATGACAAGAAGGATGTCAAAGGCCAAAACGGCATAGCCTAGTGTGAGCAAATTAGCCGCTACAAACAAAAAACAAGTGCCAGCACCGAGCACAAACCAGTTTGATAGGCGGCCCAAGTTTAAAGACTTATCTAAGACTTCGCTGTCAGCGCGCTGCTGACCGGCATTGATCCGGTACGGCGAAGCCCACAAAGCCAGCACCAACAAAAGAATAAGGGCCAGGGTTAAAAAGGGAAGACTGAGCTCATCGGCCCGGACCGTAAGGCCCGCTGCCGTTTCGGGATCGGAAAAATCCCAGCCCGAAAGCAATTCAGGCGCTACCCCGGTGCTATCCTGACCGAAAGTAAGACGAATGCCGAACAGCGTCAGGATCGCCACCGCTACCAGACCTGGCCCGATCAAATATGCCAGCCCGGGATAGGCCAACCAACGCGGCGGTAAGCGTGGCACGACTATCGACAAAATGAAGGCGCTCAGCAGCAAAACGGCTGCCGGCGCCACAGGAGACAGATAGGCTCCAATCATAGATTTTCGATTTTATCACAATCGAGACAGATTAACAATTGGCGGGCAGATAAAATTGGTTCGGGTCAGCGTTTGGGGTCACATAATTGGCACTAAGAAGGGAACCATTAAACTGATCTTCGCTCTAACACTATTCAAGAGAGGTGACAGTCACGTTTGGCCCGGTTTTGGATGGCTCAATTACGATATTTCAGGCAGACTTTTCGTTTAAGACTGTCTTTGCACGTGACTGTCACCTGCTCTGCTCGTTTACTTAATTGTATTGGTCAAAGGTCCAGATCACTGAACTAAGCTACAGCCAGTTCAGGCTCTGACGACTTGGCTTCGGGCGCGGCTTCAGGTAATTGATTGAGTTCAAACTGCTCGTCGCAGTTTAAGCACTGAGCCCAGTTCCGGTTCTTCTGGACCAACAACCCCTGGCATTTCGGGCACGGTGCCGGTAGCGGACGTTTCCAACTGCTCCACTCACACTCGGGATAGTTGGCGCAGCCATAAAAAACCCGGCCCTTCTTAGTACGCCGCTGGACAAGTTCGCCGCCGTCTTTGGGACAGGCAATA
>JBFGLD010000348.1:0-6210 GCA_041576335.1 Anaerolineae bacterium
CGATGTAACAGGGGCATGGCAATAATCGCTGACTCTCTCTGAAACACAAACAAAACCGCTGTAGCAGCTTCTTGCTCTTCAGCCAAGCGATGATACTCTGGCAAGTGGTACACGTCGTGGACGCCACAGCACTGCAGGATCTCCTGCCAACGTTCTGACTCAGTCGTACCCAACGTGTAAAATTGATTATTCATTTAAATCCTCCTAGACAAGCATGGTCCATTGACTTTTTAGTGGCGTCTGTGGTTTGAAGGCAAACAATGGTTGTTTGTGGGTGGTTATGGTCGAAGAAACGCCATATCAGTAAGCGAGCAAAAGCGATATACGTCCGGGGCAAAGGCGGCGACCTTACGGAAACACCCGCTGGACAAGGTCGAGGTGTCCGATCATTGTGAAGAATACGGGTTGTGGTCAACGTTATTTTACCGGTAGCAAAAAGACATTTGCGAGATGTGGCGCAGACCTTTCAACGCGCTAGGGGTTTTTAGACGACCCGGCTTAAGGGGCGGATTGCAGCGTTGGAGGAGAAAATAACCAAGAAAGATGAAGGTTCCGGGTGGGGTGATGGAAGAGTTCGTGGCTTTAGAAAAAAGGATGGGCCAGTTGAACCCTAGTTGGGTCGAAGCTCTAAGGCGCGATCAAGTGGTGGGTTTTGTACGGCATTGGGCCACCGGTACGAACGTATCTTTTCCGTCAGGTAATCTCTTCATTTTTTTTGCGCAATAAACATCAAACGATTGGGTTCAGTAGGCCAGTCCCAAGCGTTCGTCCAACGAGTAGTCTGATAAGGCCAGAGTTGTTGGTCGCTTCGAAAGATGAGGCCTTTCATTGCCCATTCATTGGTTGATGGAAGATGATCCAGAACATCGGCTAACGTCTGTCCTGTTACCGCGCAGAAGTTTCCTTCAAATCTAGACATTACTCGCTGCACGATGGGGCAGTGAGCATTGGGAATTATACCTACAATGCGACCATTTGAGTTCAATCTCGACCAGAGCAGGTCCAAAGCATGTCGCAGGTCTACATATTGGAGTACTTCAAGAGCTAGAATTATGTCAAAATATCCCAATGAATTAAACACCGAGGGGTCAAGTAAGCTGCCAGCAATCCATCGTATATGTGGATTGGTTCGCTGCAACTCTGAAATCCTATCGGCTACTATGTCGATTCCAGTCACATTGCCACCCAACGCATGCAAACATAGGGTCATTTGCCCCCAGCCGCATCCAACATCTAGACAATGGCAGCCGCTCACAGGACCAACTGCCTCCAGGGCCAGACCGATATGCTGCGCTTGCACACGCTCATTCGAAAGATCCAGCCACGGCAAAGGTCGACCATCGTCTGCAAGGTGAATTGATGCAAAGTGCTTTTGCCAGAAATTCTCCTGTTCTGTCGTTGTCCTCTGTGTCATGAAAGCAAGCCTCCTAATGATTATTCATAATTGAACAGTTTCCCGTGAAGTTACTAAACGTTCGCGTTCGTCTGCAGGAAATGCCTGGGGACCATCAGGTGGTGGTCCCTGGGCACCCCAAAATTCAGGAAAGGCGCCACCAGCCTCTTCGAGAACACCCTCACTAGCAAGGATTTTCCAAGTGGTCATGGCCAAAATCTTAATATCCAGCCATAAGGAAAGGTTGTGGATGTACCACAAGTCAAGCTTAAATCTATCATCCCAATCCAGCTCATTTCGACCATTAATCTGAGCCCAACCAGTAATCCCAGGCCGTATATTGTGACGATGGAATTGCTCAGGTGTATAACGATCCAAATAACGGACGAGTAGAGGCCGTGGCCAGACCAAGCTCATATCTCCCGTCAGCACATTGATTAATTCTGGCAGTTCATCCAGGCTAGTTCTGCGCAGAAGCCGACCAAAGGGCGTTAGTCGCTCGACATCGGGCAGCAGGCGGCCCTGGGCATCACGGGTATTGGCCATAGTCCGGAATTTTAGAATAATAAACGGCCGCCCGTGTAGGCCAGGGCGCTGTTGGCGGAAGAAGATAGGCGCACCCAGTTTGATACGTACAAGTATGGCTATCAGAGCCAGTACCGGCGCCGACAAGACAAGGCTCGGGATGACCAGGAATAAATCAAACAGTCGCTTGCCAAAATTGTGATACCATTTACCCTGCATAAGCACCTCCTAAACTGTTCTGCATGCCAAAACTGCGAAAATATCAGTATCTACCCGTGAGGAGTTTCAATTGACGAAGTGAACTATCATCCCTGCGCCTGTACTTGTAAAAGAATCTGTTCAAGTTGCTGAGCTAGTTTTTGTCGCGCAAATTGCTCTTCCGCCAACCGTCGCGCGTTCCGACCATACTCGGCGCACAACTCCGGATTATCACGCAAAAAGAGTACCTTATCCGCAAAATCAATTGGATTATCTGGCTCCACAAAAACACCAGCATCATTTTGCTCTACGAGCATTTGCAGCCAGCCCGGCATATTGACCAGCACTGGCTTGCCTGCAGCGAGCGAGTCAAACATTTTATTTGGCGAACATGTATAGAGAATGGGTAAATTTTTGTAAATGGTCATACATACATTCGCTGCAGCGGCCAGTTGGGCAATAGCTCCTTTGCCGGCCACTGGAGCAGAAAAAACCACATTGGAAAGACCATCGGCAGCACAACGCGATTCAAGCATCCGACGTTCTTTGCCATCGCCATGCAAGACAAAGGCAACGTCGGTCACTTGACGGCGCTTTAATTCGATTGCCGCATCAAGCACAAAGTTCAGGCCATTTGCCTCCCCCATCGTCCCGAAGTAAGCACAGGTAAACTGTCCGTTTAGATCTAGTCTATTTCTATAATCGGTACCATCCACCGTTGGCGAAAACAGATCTAGGTCTGAGGCGTTTGGGATGACGGTCACTTTGGACGCTGGTACACCGGCCGCAACGATGCCGTCGCGCATCCCTGGGGACAGAGCGACGATATGGGCCGAATGACGATAAATGGTGCGCTCTAGCCAACGTGCTGCTTTAATCGACAGCGGAGAGCGTAAAGCACCCATCTGAACCGGCGCTTCAGGCCACAGATCTCGCACCTCAAAGACATGTGGCACGCGCCGGAACTTGCTGATAATCAAACCAGGAATGCCAATCGTCAACGGCGTTGAGGTAGCGAACACGACATCTGGTTTAGGTAAAGATAAGCTTGCCCACGTGGAAGCCAGGGCAAAAGATAAAAAATTGAAAATTCGCTGCGGATAAGACATCCGCGTTCCCCGTACATGATCCGCATAACCTGCCCTCAGCTCGATCACTTCTATCCCTTCGATTTCTCGCCGGCGCATTTTGCTACCCGTGTCAAGCTGGTCTGAAGCCGCGGTTAATAGGGTCACTTTATGTCCCTGACGCTGCAGATGGCGAGCAAACTCATATGAACGTGTTCCGCCCACTTTGGAAGAGCGGGTGAGAAAATATTGGTGTAGATAAAGAATGTGCATAAAACTCCTCCTATAAATATCTACTTAATTATTAATCGTCACCGAATAGTTGTATTGCTAATAAGGTACAAACCGTCTGCGCGGACATTCGACATTGAAAACTGAGGGCCTTCGGTATGCGCACTTTACTCTCCGCAACTACCGGCAACAGGTAGTCACACTCGACGGCTCCGGGACGCCGGGTCAATCCATAAGTGCTTAGCTATTATTTCTATAGTGGGAACTAACAGATGGTAAGATGTTCTTGTCCGGTTGCCTTGTCTAAAAGAACATCCTGGAAAATACTTGCAGCGTCGGGGGCAAAAAGATTGGCAGTCAGTCTAAGGTTGTCATTTGCCAATTGGATCTGTTCGGCAGAGACAGACAAATGTCGGTCGCCGTACCGCACCGCCGGGAACCCATTGGGTGGGCTTTTGCTTTGAGTACTATGTGGTGTCTCCGGCGCAAATACGCTAACAAGACGGCAGGGCGTGCTAGCCCTTACACTGAGCACCACCGAAAGGGTGGGCTGACATACACCGTAGTACAGGGAATGCCAGCCACGCGGCACGCTATCCTTAGTTCCGCGTAGAACATCAAACTGTACTGGCGTTGACTCAACGGCCAAGCAGGTATGCAGGGATAATCCATACTTATCTTTCCCTATAGATAGCACAACCTGCCTTTGTCCGGCATTCACGACAAACGGCAAATCGGCCAATAGCCAGTGTAATCTAAACGTATGCTCGCCCTGGCCAATCAAGTCGTCTACAACAATCCAGATATCCTCATCAGCCCTGATCACGGCTCGGCGGTGTGTGACCGGCTGGGGCAAGCGGTTGTAGCCGAAATGCGCCCCCTCAAAGTATCCCAACAGGTTGTGTTTAGAGGAAAGATGGTGGGTCACTTGCGATTTTGTCCAGGTGAGCCATAAAAAACGGGGACCGCGCGCCATCTGATCCACGCCGTCGACGGCGACTGTATTATGCACCAGGGTCGAGACCAGCGAATTATCCCAGGGGGGATCGGCATAATAAAGATACGTACCCGGGTCGCGCGCCACATTCACGCCATTACGCCAAATATCCAGATGTAACATATCGGCTTGGGCCGGGCGATCCTGATAGGTCGTACACCGAATCAGACCCCACGAGTTTCCGCCGCGTAGCGTGTAATATCCACCAATAGATGCCTGTAGAGTGTGTTTTTCAACATTGACATTCGCCTGATCCAAAGCTGTTGGCCCAAACAACCACACTAGGTCTTCGTCCCAATGGCCGGGGTCGTAGAGCCGTGTTTTATTAAACAGGTAATGAATGCTTCCTAATATCGGGCGAAAATCCTGATAGTCGCAGCTATTAAGCGGCAATATCAACGCCCCATCATTATTGCCGTAGTTGGGAACAAAACCGCTTACCTCATCTTGCAGCTGGTAGAGGAATTTACCGGCTTGACGGACTCGGTTCTGTAAGGCGGGAGATAGTTCATACCCGTTCAGCTCGCCTAACCTGATCGCCCACATATAATCGTGTAGCATCAAGCGATGATAATTTGTCGCGTGCTGAATATAGGCCCCATCCTCATAAATCTGTAGTTGGGCCTCCGCTTCTAATATTTCCCGGCCCGTTTCCCGCCATTTTTCGGCCAATTTCAGCTCCGGGAACAGAATGCCTATCGTCCACAGCCCTACCCCCTCGCTGATAGCGTGATTATTTTTTTGTAGGCGAGCATATATGTGATCACCAGCCACCCGATCAGCCTGAGCAGCTATTATGCCAACCAACAACGCCAATCGATCAGGGGTGGTGGCCGGCGAATCGGAAAAAGCGTAAAACCCAAAGCACCATGCCATCAGACGCAAAGAGGTTTCCTGGCCACATCGCCAATGTGCACCCTGGTTTGGGGGATTGGCGTTGGCCCAACTCTCTATCAGCTGCCAGAAGGTCTCTGCGTAGAGATCATTTCCGCTGACCCAATAGGCCCTAGCTAACACATAGGCTGAGGCAAAGCGTCCCGGTTCCCAGATAAATTTCAAGTCACCCGTCTCAGGGGATAACATGGGAATCTGGCTCCAATGAGCTGTAGGTGAGGTCTGTTGGCCAGTGAATGGGTTGCAGTGCCAGTCTGGAGGAAAGCCTAATTGACCGGACTGGGTGAAAAAGTAGCAAAAATTGCCCTGCTTAATCTGTTCTGCTTCTTCAAAAAGCGCTTGCCTGCCAGCTTCACCTAAAATTTTTCCAAGAAGTTCACCATAGATGGACTGGTCCGCCGGTTCGAAGAAAAAAGGGGGACAGTGCTGCTGTCGGTAGGTAGCGTAGCCGACCGGGTCCGCCGGGATGCCGGGCTGCAACCAATGGCCCAATTCGTTGTCAGCCCATGGTCGTGGCCGAAAGCGCCGGCCTTGGAAACCGCTACGAATCTGGGCTTCGTAAATGAAGCGGGCCACTACCCAGCTGAGGCCATGGTTAGTAAGCAGGTGCCGCAAGGTGTTCCATTTATTTGTTACGTTGATTGTCTGTATCACAAAAATCCCCTCATTGTTTGCGCTACTACCAGCATATACCCTGGTAATTACCGTTTAACTGACTGATATCTGTCTCAACTCTGACCAAATCAATCAACTTTTGATCGTCTTTCACTTGGCTCAAAATCTCGCGAAACTCGGGGCAGTTATTACCAATGACCAATATTTCAGCGTGATTCAATATTTGATCTTTATCCGAGACAAGAAGCGTTGAAATGTGAGGAATGATGTGCTCAATATATAATTTATTA
>JBFGLD010000349.1:0-6209 GCA_041576335.1 Anaerolineae bacterium
GGAAGCGGGTGATTATGGTCAGGCTCGCCAGGCGCTGGAACAACTGCAAGCAATATTGCCGGAAGATTCCGAAACCTTGGCAGAGCTTCACCGTATTGAGCAGGTCGAAAAATCGTCCGCGCTGTACGATCAGGCCAAATTTTTGATGGCTGCGAACGATTGGGATCAGGCCGTCAAACTACTTGCCCAGCTGCACGGGCTGGATCCGCACTACCGAGACTTACCGCAGTTGCTGCAGGTTGCCCAAGAATCTCAAGTCATGAATAAACAATTCCAGGCCGCCGAACGTGCGTTTGAGCGCGACGACTGGCAAACCGCCATTTCTCGGTACGAGGCCCTCCGCCGATCTGAGCTGACGTTCAGGTTTGAGGATATTCAAGGCCGGCTCTTCGAAAGTCATCTTAAGTCAGGGCAAGTGCTGCTAAACCAATCGAATAATGGTCCGAACGAAGTTGCGGAGGCCCTTACCCACTTCTCTGAGGCTCTAAAACATCGACCGGTCGATCCTGAGGCGCTCAACGAACGCCGCCTGGCCGAAGTTTATCGTGCTGCGCTGAAATCTACCGACCGGACTGAGGTAATCGACCTTCTTCAAATAATCTATGAGCAGCAACCCAATTATGCCGGCCGGGAAGCGGCTCAATTGCTCTATGCCAGGCTGCTTGAGCGGGCGGCTTTATACTTAGCTGTTGGCAATAAAGCGGCAGCACTCGATGATTATCAAGCTGCCGCCCGGCTTGCAGTCGAGGACACTTCGGAGGCCACGCAGAAGTTGGCCGAGCTAACCTCCGAAACGGTTTCTCAATAGACTCTCAATTTTAGGATAGCAATGATGGATTCTCTAGAAACTCACGACATGCCAGAACAACCCCCCACCGAACATTCGGATCCAACTGACCACCCTGTGTATAAGCTTGTCGAGACCGCGATCGAGCAAGGCGAATGGCATGCTGCCCAGGCACCTATTGCCGAGCTGCTAGGCCTGTACCCTGATGATGACGACCTGCAAGAGCTTGCGGCCGCTGTTCGGGCTCGCACAGCGCTGCTGGGGACCGCACCCGAGGTCGTGCCCGCGCCCACGCGCTCCCCAATTGTGAGCCGTGGTCTAAAACTTATCATTCCCATCGTCATATTGATTGCGCTGCTGTGCATGGCGGTTGGGGCATTTGTTACTTTTCGGTGGTGGATAATACCCCAGGCAACGATGCAACGCCAGCAGGCGCGGGTCGACCAACTTCGCCAAGAGGCCCAGGCGGCCATGACGAGTGGTGACTACGAACGGGCCGTATTAGCCTTTAATGAACTGCTCCAGATCCTGCCGGATGACCGCCAAGCTCTCGATGGTCTAAAACAGGCCAATGAAATCCGGGGCGTGGTCTCGCTTTATAGTGAGGCTATAGCCGAAATGACGGCTCATCACTGGGATAACGCCTTGTCGCTGCTTCAGCAGATCGAGGGCGAGCAGTCCGGTTACCGTGATGTTGCGGACCGTATTGGTTTTGTACAAAAGCAGCAAGAATTATCAGACCGCTTCTCAAAGGCCGAAGCGGCTTTTGATCAAGACAATTACGAACTCGCAGTTAAGGAATATGAGGCGCTGCAATCAGTCGATTATAGTTTTCAGAGTGAAACGGTCCAAAAGCGCCTGTTTTTTAGTTATCTACAACTTGGTTTAGCCGAAGAAAAAGCTGCCGGTAGTGATCCGCAGGGATTAAGGGCTGCACTTAACAAATTTGACAGGGCACTTAGTCTCCGCCCGGAAGACTCACAAGCCAAGGGCGAGAGCAAATTGTTGAGGTCGTACTTAGCCGGCCTGGATGAGTTCAATGACGGAAATTGGCCAGAGGTCGTTTCACTGTTGATGTCCGTCTACGAAGCTCGCCCTGATTTTGCCAATGGCAGCGCAAGTCAGCTTCTTTATAACGCCTACGTAGCTTGGGGCGATGAACTCTTCGCCGATAGTCAGTTTGAACAGGCTCAGGCAAAGTATAGAGAAGCCCGCTTAATCCAAAGTGTCGATTCGTCCAAACTCGACGTGAAGATAGCTTTGGTCCGGGAAGCGCTAATCACCCCTACGCCCGAGCCCACTCCGACGGCTGCGGCCGTTGCGTCGCGGGGAGCCGGCTCTATTTCCGCTCCCGCCCCAACGCCCACCCCTGAGCTGTTCCCCTACACACTTACGGGGATGAGTATTAGAAACAATTGTAGCGGGCACGGCTATATCCATGGGGTTGTCTGGAATGCATATAACTTGCCCTTAGCCGGGGTCACAGTTCAGGCCATTAACACGAGTTCCGGTCTTGGTCCCATTATTTCTAACCCCACTAATATCGACGGAATCTATCAAATTGTTTTGAATGAAGACCAGATTGAAGGATTATGGGCGGTCCAGGTCCTTGAAAACGGTCAACCTGTGTCACAGCCCTGGGGTCAGCGCCTAGGAGGAGGATGTATTAACGGAGCCCAGGAACTCAAAATTGATTGGCAGCGCGCGCTCCAGTTAGACTAAATGACTTCATTACCTCAAACTACACCTAGGGAGATATTTCATGAAATCAACGACGAACTACTTCACCTTTGCCTTGCTGCGCTGGATTTGTGTCTGGGTGGTCATAAGCGGCTTATTGAGCCTATTAACCCTTAATGCGGCTGCTCAAGAGCCGACTGACGTTCCCACCCCTACTCCGATGCCAACTTGGACTCCTCAACCATCACCTACTCTAATGCCGCCACCGAATCCGTCGGCATCCCCAACGCCCAATAATCCGGCGGCAACGCCGACGGGACGCTTGGTTGATTTTAGAGTAGATGATGATGAAATCGATAAGGGTGATTGTGTTCAGTTTAGTTGGGTAGTCCGAGGCGATATTGATCGGGTCGAATTTGACAATGCGGATGACAGTAAGGATCCGATCCTCGTGTCCGCGCTGGACAATCGTCAGGAATGTCCGGATGAGGATACTAAATTTGAGCTCATTGTCAGATGGCTCGACGGCACCAAAACATCAGGTGAAATCGACATCGAGGTTCACTCCGGCAGTAGTAGCAGCGGTAGCATTAGTGACGCGAATAGTAGCGGTAATGGCGGAGCAGGTGAATTTGCAAAAGTCACGCCGATCCTGATGACGACCAGCACACCTACGCCAATTGTAGCTGTGGCCTCGGTTGACCCGATCGATACGACCTATCAACAACTAGCCTTTGCAAGCACATCTGACAGCCCGAGCGCCAAGCCGGCCGGCCTGCTTGGAACGGTCAATACTCTACCGGAAACAGGCCTGGCTCCGCCTAAGTCAACGCCGGCAATTGACGGGGTAGGGGAAGCACAACCTCAGCAATTATTTTGGCTGGCAATTGCTGGGGGGGTAATAATTTTTTTGGCCGGCGCAAAATTTAATTTGGTTCTGCTCCGCAAATTTCTTCGCCAATCTTCCTAATTTGAGAGACAAATTGCCAGGGTGAATAATTCCCTTCTTGAATCCGAATTCAAATCATCGATGAGGTTCCCCATGAGATTACCAATACGCTGGCTCCCCTTCGTATTTTTGGCTGTTATGGTTTTATTCTGTGGCTTAATCGGTCTCGCTTTGGGTCAAGGACCGATTTTGACGACTCTACCCACGCCTACACCAGCGCCTTTTTCGCCCGATGTTACCCTTCCCCCCGCGCAAAACTTGCTTGCCGCGCTACCGGATTTGGTCGTCACTAAAATTGAGACTGCTCCGGCCACGCCGAAGATAGGCCAGCCGGCCGTGATTTCAGTCACCATTAAGAATAATAGTCCTGTGAATTTGAGTAGTGGCAATAACTTTTTAATCGACCTCTATATCGATCCACCTTTTGAACCTGTGGTCAATTATCACCAGATCAACGAGCCCTCGCTCGGCTTACCATGGGGCGCACAGTGGTTCTGGGTACCTGCGAGCCAAACTTATGTTTTGACGACGACCTGGGTCTTTACCGAGGTCAAGACTTTTGAAGTTTGGGCCCAGGTAGATAGCGGTGACGACGTGGTGGAGGCCAACGAAGATGACAATACAAAAAAACTGAACGTTAGCGTATTAACCGGGCAGAGCTTCCAGCATGACACGCACCAGGAACTTATGACCTCCATGGGCTCAACCCTCGACAACAGTGATCCGACCGGTATCCTCCGTCTGGGTCGGTTCATAGAGCCACCTCTCTTTGGGCGGCCCTTTACCGATGCTTCTTGTGAGATTAACTCGGGCCTCAGCATTTCAGACTACAATCTCGAAAATCCGGATAGCCGGCTAAATGCGGTATCCACCGGTAAGCAAATCAAACCGAGGCTGGTGGCCGACGGTTCCGGCGTCGTAATCGCCGTCTGGCAGGATGGTCGCGAGGGGGATATTAATGATCCCGATATCTACCTGCGCTACTCGACGGATTACGGCGTAACCTGGGGCTCGGAGCAGAGAGTCAATGATGATGTGGGTGCAGCAAACCAATCAAATCCTGTGGCTGCCTTGAGTAAAGATGGCAATTTGTTGGTGGCCTGGCAAGATCGTCGATTTGGAAATTATGATATTTTTGTCCAAAGATATTTGCTCTCCGGACCAACGTTGACCAAATCAGGCGGCAACATTCAGGTTGGCAAGTCGGGCAGCTACAGCACCAAGGATCAGATCAATCCCGATATTGCCGTGGATGAAGAGGGCGGCTTTTATGTGACCTGGCAAGACAATCGAGATAACAACTACAATATCTATGCGACCGGGTATATCTCTGTTACCAATAGTTATACCTGGACCAACGTGAGACAAGTCAATGATGATCCCCAAATAACCCAGCAATCGAATCCGGCAATAAACGTTTTGGATTGGCTCCAGGTCACGGGTATCACCTATACCATCGGTCCGCCGCCCGACTACGAAGTCACCGTGGATGGCGTCATCAGCGAACCGCTCAAGGTCTTGGCCGTTACCTGGGAGGATTATCGGAACGGGAATGCCGACATTGGCATTGCTATTTCGGAAGATGGGGGCGAAACTTTTGCCTTTGATAGTTTTATCAACAGCGATGCCGCCGATCCGGAAAAAGATCCGCCAAATCCTTTGGCGCCCAATCAATTAGACCCGGACGTGGCCCTGACCAAAGACAAAGCTAAGGCCACGGTCAATGTACGGCTTCCGGACAATAGTTTGGAACCGGTTGAGGTGGAAATACCGGTCACCGGGATCCATACGGTTTGGCAGGATTTTCGAAACGGCGTCTCTGAGAATCTGGATCCTGATATTTACTACAGTTTGAGCCTACTTGGTGTTGAACAGGTCGATAATTTCTTTAATCCCAAGCTGACCATAGGCGGAAACGAAAAAATCAACCAGAATGATGTCATGAGCTGGCAAACCCAACCCGTCATTCAAAGAGGTCCGGCTATTTTTGCGGTTCCGTGTGGCGGCGACGCTGCTCCCGAGGAGTGGAATGAGTTTATTGTTTGGGCCGATAGTCGAAACTATGATGATGCTAACTATGATGTTTTTTATACCCTCAAATCTAATTGTGGGGCTGGTTTTGAAAGTAACCAAATGCTGAATGATGGGGTCCGACTTCATAATTTTGATACGACTAATCCCAATTATTCCGATTATGATCGCGGACACCCGCCCCCCGGCAGGCAGCTTAATCCCGGCGTAGCGGCCGATATTCAACTCAAGGGATCAACCGTTTATGGCGGATATTTCTACCTGGCCTGGGAGGACGACCGGGCCGGCGACCCGCAAAAGGAGAAGGATATCTATTTTGCGCGGTCAAACTTAACCTTCTTTAACCAGGTCCCCTATGTATACAGTGATGGTGCCGGCAGCCACATTTCCAATATACTGGATTCTGGGAGTACCAACACTACCTGGTATACAGTCGACTGGACGGCCGCAACCGATGCCTCAACCTATGTGACCGTTCAAACGCGGCTGGGCAACACGGTTACCGAGGTATTAAATAGCGCCTGGTATCCCCAGCGGTTTCCTTTTCAACCTCAACCATGGGATTGCCCCGCGGCCGTTTCCGGGGCGCCAATATCGGGCTATAATGCGCCGGGACAGCGCATTGAAGATGCCTTCGGAAACATCAGGCCCACGGCACGGTATGTTCAATACCGGGTCAACTTCTATACTCGCGACTCGACGAAATCACCTGAATTATACAATTTGACCCTCTACTATGACTCAGGAGGAAGCACTGGGCCA
>JBFGLD010000350.1:0-6208 GCA_041576335.1 Anaerolineae bacterium
CCACGGATTTAGGCCTGCTTGCCTATCATTACGGATCGCGTCTTCAAGTGCAGCCGGCCGCATATGATAGTACTCATCCAGTGGAATAATGCGCCGGATACATTCCCCTAAACCGGCAATACGCAGTGCCTTGGCAATACAGTGGTGGGTTTGAGGGCTCAGATAGACGACCGTTCGGTCAAACTCTCTGGCCTTCAGTTCAAAGGCCTCTCGCGCGGTCACAATGCCGACCAGGTTGGCAATACTGCCCCCCGACGTTAAATCGCCGGTCGCCGTATTGGGATAGCCCAACTCACGCGCTAACCATGCCAACAGCATCCGCTCCATCCGAACCGCGCCAGGGGCTCCATAATAAACGCCGGCATATTTATTGCTAACTGCGCTCAGGTAGTCGCCCAGTGCCGACAGGAAAAGACCACCGCTGGGAATAAAGCTCATGTCGCCCGGCGCGAGTTTGTTCATACCAACATATTCAACATTGTGCTTGACCAACTCGAGGACGGATGCCAGATCGATCGGCTCTTCGGAAATAGGCGAGTCATATAACCCAATCCCCTCGTCCTTCCTGGCTAAAAATGCCGGAGCCCGGACAATATTTTCTAAGAAAGCTTCGGCGTGCTGCATAACCTGCTCGGTCAGTGCGGCCCGTTCTTGGGCGCTCGGTTCCAGAACGCGGGCCATGGTTTCTAATTGTCTGATTCTGTGTTTCAAGATTTACCTCGCGCCAATTAACTTGACTTCGACATTTCGGGAGGTTGGGTTGAGCGATCTGGAATTCTCTCCCTAAGCTCCACTGCTGGCTGCCATACTGTCCGCTCTGACCAACCTGGGTGGCAGCTTGAGTTAGAATTTAAATCACCCTATCAGTCTAAGAAGAATCCTGTTATATGCAAAAATCCTGGGATATTTTAGATTTAAGCCAACAAAGAACACAGTTGACAGATCAAATTATCGAAAGTATGCTCAAGGGCTTAGATCAACATTGATTGTAAGGAGTGGACAAATGTCTGTTGCCGAAAACCGCCCCCGTTTTTCCGAGGAAGAGGTCGGCCGTATTGCTAACACTTTGTACGGCCTCACCGCCTCGGCGCGGCCGCTGCCGAGTGAGCGGGACCAAAATTTTTGTCTTAAGGACGAAATGGGGCAAGAATTTGTGCTAAAGATTGCCAGTGCGGCCGAGCAAAAATCCGTGCTGAATTTTCAGAACCAAGCCCTCCGGCGTCTGGCCGCGTTTAGCGATCTTACGCTGTGCCCCCGCCTTTGTCTTACGACTACGGGTGAGGAGATTGCCACTGTTGAGGGCAAAAACGGGTCTCGCCACTATGTACGGCTGTTGACCTACCTGCGGGGCATCCATTTGGCCGACATCGAACCCCATACGCCTGAACTGCTCCTCAGCCTGGGCCGCACGCTCGGCACCGTGGATCAGGCGCTGAAGGACTTTACGCATCCGGCCGCCCGGCGCGATTTAAAGTGGGATATGAAGCAAGCCGGTGAGGTGATCCGGCGGCATTTGGACGACATCACTCAGCCTGAGCGGCGGGCCATTGTGGAACATTTTCTGGCGCAGTATGAGACCGAGGTGGTCCCCATATTGCCCAGTCTGCGTTCAAGCGTAATTCACAATGATGCCAACGACTATAATATCTTGGTCGAAACAATCGAGTCGGGCGCAAAACGGGTGGTCGGCATGATTGATTTTGGCGATATGCTTCACTCATATACGGTTAGCGAGCTGGCCATTGCCGCAGCCTACGTGATGCTGGATAAAAGCGATCCGATTGCTGCCGCAGCATACGTGGTGAAAGGGTATCACGAAGTCTATGCCTTAACGGAACCGGAGATAGCCGTGCTTTACGACCTAATCTGTATCCGGCTGTGCACCAGTGTTGCCGTGTCGGCTCACCAGCAGCGGTTGGAGCCCCATAACCCATATTTGTCGATCAGCGAGAAATCGGCCTGGGACTTGCTGGAAAAATTGATGGAGGTCAGTCCGCAAATTGCTCAGCACACGTTTTGGCAAGTTTCCAATTTAGAGTCCGGCGCCACCGGCGGTTCGACCGCTCCCAAGCTAAACGACATCGAAATTCAAGAGCTGCGGCGAAGGCACCTGGGCAAATCCTTAAGTATCGCCTACAAAAAGCATCTCCACATCGTGCGCGGCTGGCGGCAGTACCTGTACGACGAGACGGGCCGGGCTTACCTGGATTGTGTCAACAATGTCTGTCACGTGGGCCACTGTCATCCCCGGGTGGTCGAGGCCGCGCGCCGGCAAATGGCCGTACTCAACACCAATACGCGCTATCTCCACGAAAATCTGGTGAACTATGCTGAGCGGCTGGCAGCGACCGTGCCGGATCCGCTTAATGTCTGCTTCTTTGTCTGCAGCGGCAGCGAAGCCAATGAGCTGGCGCTGCGAATGGCCCGCACCTTTACCCAGCAGCGGGATATGATTGTGGTCGAGGGGGCCTATCACGGCAATACCACGGCGCTCATTGAGATCAGCCCCTATAAATTTGATGGCCCGGGCGGGCCAGGGTCGCCGCGTTACGTGCACAAGGTTAGCATGCCGGACGTTTATCGCGGGTTTCATAAAGCCGGCGATCCCCAGGCCGGAGTCAAATATGCAGCCGAGGTGCGGACCGCGATTGAGCGAGTGCAGCAGCAGGGTCGAAATATTGCCGGCTTTATCTGCGAGTCCCTGTTGAGCTGCGGCGGGCAGATTGTACTACCGGATAATTATTTGAGCGAGGTCTATGGCCACGTCAGACGGAGCGGGGGGCTGTGCATTGCCGACGAAGTGCAGGTCGGCTTTGGCCGGGTCGGCACTCATTTTTGGGGCTTTGAAACCCAGGGCGTGGTGCCCGATATAGTGACTATGGGCAAACCTATCGGCAACGGGCATCCGCTGGCAGCGGTGGTCACCACGCCGCAAATTGCCGAGGCGTTTGCCAATGGTATGGAATATTTTAATACCTTTGGCGGTAATCCTGTTTCATGCGCCGTGGGTTTGGCCGTGCTCGAGGTTATTAAAGAAGAAAAGCTGCAGGAAAACGCGCGCAATACTGGCGCGCGCGTGAAAGCAGGCTTGACAAAATTAAAGGAGAAACATGCCCTCATTGGCGATGTACGGGGTCTGGGGCTATTTTTGGGGGTCGAATTCGTCTTGGATCACCAAACCTTAGCGCCCGCCGCCGCAGAAGCTGCCCACATTGTCGAACATATGAAAGACCGCGGCATTCTGCTCAGCACCGATGGCCCGCTGCACAATGTCATCAAGCTCAAACCGCCGCTGATCTTTTCGCAGGATAATGCAGATTTTTTGGTGGATACATTGGATACGGTGTTGGCCGAAATTTCGATGTGAGGAAGCTGGTCACACTTGGTTATAGGCCGTTGTGGACCTACCGTTTTTCTGGCCTCGCCTAGTTTGGCTCGTTATGCTTCTCTTGTTTAATGGCGTGCAGACTTAGCCGTGTCGGCAAAGCAGCGCGGTTGATTTTTCCTGTGGACTTGTGCTGCCAGGCGCGGCTAACCTTTAAGCTGTGACTAGGCTGGGCTGAAACGTCGGAGATTTAGACGGCTGTTTGCCGTTGCGACGTGGCTCTAACTGCGGCTGGTGTCCGGCCTGAGCTAATAGTTCGATCTCATGCTTATCTTCAATGATGGCTTCTAGTTCACCGTCAAGCATCTGAATGACCCGGTCAACATAGCGGCACATTCGGAGATCGTGAGTAACCATGATCCCGACCCGCCTCTGTTCGTGGATCAAGTCGGCAAATGTTTGGACGACCTGGTAGGCTCGTTCGGAGTCCAGACTAGCTGTTGGCTCGTCAGCTAGGACGATGTCAGGATTGTGAACCAGGGCTCGGGCAATGGCTACACGCTGCTGCTGGCCCCCGGATAGTTGGTTCGGCAGGCTTTTTGACCGATCGGCTAGACCCAGCCGGTCCAGTAATTCTTCCACACGTCGTTTGCTTTCCCGATCTAGCTTATCATTCAGACGCAGCATTAGCTCGACGTTTTCTCTCGCATTTAGATAGGGCACCAAATTGTTGTCTTGGAAGGTGAAACCGATCTTTTCGCGGCGAAATTTAGTCCGCTGAGCTTCACTCATTTGACTAATATCTTGACCGTCGACGATGATACGTCCCATATTAGGCGACAACAGACCGGCTAACATGGCTAACATAGTGGTCTTACCTGAGCCACTTGGCCCAACCAGGGCCACAAACTCGCCGGCTGTCAGTGCGATCGAGACATTGTCGACCGCTTTTATAGTCCGGTTGCCGGTCTGATAAATTTTGGTGATAGATTTCGTCTCAAGGGCGGCTCCCATATAGTAACTCCTTTTTATTGAGCCAATCCAAGGGCGGTCAGCGGCTCGACTTTAAGCAATGTTCTAATTGAAATCAGCCCCCCGATCGGTCCGATCAGGAGCAGTGTGCAGACGGCGGCGATAACGCTGGGAGGGCTGAAGATAATCGGGATGGTAACGGGAAAGTTGAGCGCCAGGGCCAGCGTGCCTGCACTACCGATAGCGACGCCAACGGTGGTAATTAGAATGATTTGAACCACCGACACAATGACTACGGTTGTGTTTGGAGCGCCAATCGCCTTAAGCACGCCAACCTGAGCGACTTTCTGGAGGGTTTGAATTTGGAAGAATCCGCCGATAACCAACAGACCGATAAGCAGGGTGAATATCCGCTGAGTGCTTAGTGTGCTTTGCTGAGGGAGATAACCAGGGATAGATTGATAAGCTGTTTCCAAATCGGTCACCTCGATACCTGTAACCCGCTCTACGAGCCGCTCGGCAATAACATCAACTGGACTAGACCCGTCGAGTTTGACGGCTAAAATATTGGAAGTTAACTCACCGGTTTCGTTGACCGTTGCTTTCGGTCTGATCTCATTCCAGGTTAGGAAAGGGACAAGAATTGACGGATTAATGGCGTAGCGGCGGCCATCGGTAATGCCGACGACTTCTAAAGTGTGATACTTCTCAAGCGTTCCCTGAATCGTTTTGATAATAAAGCGGTCACCAACCTTGAGACCACTCTGTCGCGCCATGTTTTGATCGATGATGGCTTCGCTGACGCGCTTACCGCTCAAGGTTTTGCCTTCTAACACGGGCGACTCGCCTGGTTTGTCGGGCTCGACGCCAATGAGGGAAATATCCAGCGGTTCGGATAACACTTCACTACCATCTGCGGTAATCTTTTGTACCAGAACGCTGCTCGCAAAGCCCACCGGTCCGACGTCTTGCACCCCCTCGACGCGTCTTACGTCGTTGATCTTGGATCGGCCAATTCGGCTGGAGGGGATGGTCAGGTCGACATTCTCCTGGTAAACGAGCAGTTCAACATCCAGCTTCTCAATATACTCTTTTTGCCCGGAGGCTAAACCCTCGGCCAATCCGGCAATGAACAAAACTAACGTGGTTATTAGGGCTATCACCAGGCTAATTAGCAAAAAACGACCTCTGTTTCGCCATATTTCTTTGGTAGCTAAGTGCAGCGATGTAAGCATTTAATGTCCAATCTATGAAATAAATAAGGAGCCTCGATTTGTTTGTAGTTCTGCAAATCGCCCGACGACTACTCGTATCTTTGATCGCAACGAGACGGCTCAGCAAATTCTTAGTCGAAAATTATTTTTACTCTGCCCTTTGTAGTGTATCATAAATGTCTATATTTTGTCAAGATTATATTAAGAATACTTGACTTAAGAAATAAAAACTGCAGTCACAGCCGGCAGAGGTACTATCTGATGATAAAGGCTCCCGTCCGACTGGACCCTGAACAAGCCGACATTGACTCTCAACGTATCTTATGGTAAATTCTTATGTAATATCCAAGAGGGTGGGAATAGAGTGTTTTACTTTATTATTCGGCGATGGAAGCACCTGTTAGCCTTCATCGTCGTCGTTGATCTCTTTATTCTTGGCGTCGGCTATTACTTTTTTGTGGTCACCGACACCCTGGCCGGACCACCTCTGGTACAGGTAACCCCCACCCATACCCCGACGATTACGCCTACGCCCTGGGCTGGGCCGCCCACGCCCCGCGTGCTGACGCCCACGCCGACCACGCCGGCTACCCCCTTGGCGACGACGATCTTAGCTGAGAGTGGTTTTCCGATTGGCTTTACGCCCACCCCGCGTCCGACCGATGAGCCTGTTTATATCAAGCTGCCGGAGATTTTC
>JBFGLD010000351.1:0-6179 GCA_041576335.1 Anaerolineae bacterium
GCGCTGGCCGGGTTGGTACCGTGGGCCGAACTGGGGATCAGGCAGATCCGGCGATGCTCATCTCCGCGGGCATGGTGATAGGCGCGGATGGTTAGCAGCCCGGTGTACTCTCCCTGCGAGCCGGCGTTGGGCTGGAAGGAAACGGCCGCAAAACCGGTAATATCGGCCAGCCATTTTTCTAACCGCTCAAACAACAAGCGATATCCGTCGGCCTGGTCGCGCGGCACATAGGGGTGCAGGTGGGCAAATTCGGGCCAGGTAACCGGTATCATTTCAGTGGTTGCATTAAGTTTCATCGTGCAAGAGCCAAGCGGAATCATCGAGTAATTTAGAGCGAGGTCGCGGCTTTCGAGCCGGTGGATATAGCGCAGCATTTCTGTTTCGGAATGATAACTATGAAATACAGGGTGGGTCAGGAAATCGCCGGTGCGCTGGTGCGGCTTTTGGTAGTCAAGCGTAAGGTCACGGGCCAGCGCTTCAATGTTGAGAGCTCCCGGCTTGGCTCCAAATATTTCTAAAAGTGTGTTGAGATCGCTTACCGTCTTTGCTTCGTCAAGAGAAACCCCCACAGCCCCATCGTCGTAGAGGCGTAAATTTACTTCACGTTTCAAAGCCTCGGTCACCAATTGCCGTGATGAATATGGCCCGCCGGTAATCTTTAAGGTGTCGAATACCGGGGCCTGGGCGGTGTCATATCCCAACTGATGTAAGCCCTTGGCCAGCGTTTTGGTTAACAAGTGAACCCGCTGGGCGATTCGACGCAGGCCTTCTGGCCCGTGGTAAACGGCATACATCGAGGCCATCACGGCGAGCAAAACTTGAGCAGTGCAAATGTTACTCGTCGCCTTTTCGCGGCGTATGTGCTGTTCTCTGGTTTGTAGCGCCAGACGCAGGGCCGGCGCGCCGGTTGCATCTTGAGAAAGGCCCACCAGTCGCCCGGGCATAAGACGTTTGTACTCGTCTCGCGTGGCCATGTAGGCGGCGTGGGGCCCGCCATATCCCATTGGCACGCCAAAGCGCTGGCTATTGCCAACGGCCACATCCGCGCCGAATTCTCCGGGGGGACGCAGCAGGGTTAGGGCCAGTAAGTCGGTAGCCACGACAACCAAGGCCTCCGCTTGGTGAGCCTTTTGGCAGAACGACTCGTAATCGAGAATTGCACCGTCGGTGGTGGGGTATTGAAGCAGCAGGCCAAAGGTGGGCCGGCTAAAATCGTACGCGGTGTGGTCGCCGACGATCAATTCAATGCCCAGCGGTTCAGCCCGGGTACGCAGCACATCGATGGTTTGCGGGTGGCATCGCTCCGAAACGAAAAAAACATTGGCTTCGGAGAAACGCTTTTGGGCACGTTTGCAGAGGGTCATAGCCTCCGCGGCGGCGGTGCCCTCGTCGAGCAGCGAGGCATTGGCAATATCCAATCCGGTCAGATCGATGATCATCGTTTGGAAATTGAGCAGCGCTTCTAATCGTCCCTGGGCGATTTCGGCTTGATAGGGTGTGTATTGGGTGTACCAGCCCGGATTTTCTAAGATATTACGCAAAATTACAGTAGGAGTGAGGCAATCGTAATACCCCATGCCGATGTAAGAGCGATACACCTTATTTTTCTGAGCTAATTTACGCAATTCAGCCAAAACTTCTGACTCGCTGTGGGGTTCGTCGAGATTTAATTCATGCTGCAAACGAATAGCCTTTGGAACTACCTGCTCGATAAGGGCCTCCAAAGAAAAAAGACCTAATGTTTTGATCATATGCTCGACCGCGTTCGCCTTGGGACCGAGATGGCGGGGTGCAAAGCGGTCGATAGGTTGGAGTAGTTCCAAATTTCTGTTGCTTGTCGGCGCTGCGCCAACCGCGTCAGTTAGGTGACTCATGCAAAACCTCCTGTCTGGATACACTGCAAACTACGGGCGAAGACGCTTCGAGTTTGAAAGGTTAGGAGTGTAGAAGTCGATCGAACCCTCGGCCCTTCCGCGTTTACCCTTTTTTGAAAGATTCTAATCTGTGTAGTTGGTCACATTCCCTCTGTCTATTCCTCTGCCTCGGCTATTTGCTGATATTCATCACCGGAGATTAAGTCGTCCCACTCGCCGGGATTGGCTGGCCTAAATTTGATCATCCAGCCCGCACCGTAGGGGTCATCATTAATGATTTCCGGAGCATCTTCCAATTGCTCGTTGATTTCGACAATTTCTCCGCTCATCGGCATGTAAAGATCGCTGGCGGCTTTGACCGACTCGACCACGCCAAATACATCGCCTTTGTTGAGCGATGTGCCGACTTCCGGCAGTTCTACGTACACGACGTCGCTTAGGCTGTCCTGAGCGTGATCGGTAATTCCACAGACGATCAGGTCACCTGCTTGGCGAGCCCATTCGTGGGTATCTTGATACTTGGCATTTGAATCTAATTTCATAAGATAAATCTCCTGTCTACTGTTTGCAATACTATTTTCTATAAACCGGTACATAAAATGGCCGTTTAATCACAAGCGCCGCTTTCGGCTTGTTACGCACAACGACAAGAAGACGCGTGCCTGCGGTCCCATATTCTGGCGGTACAAAAGCGTGCCCGCAATATTTGTCTACGGTAGGTGCATACAATCCGGTCACAACCGTGCCTATTTGCTCCCCGCTTTCTGCGGCGACCGGGTAGCCTTGCCGAGGCATTCCCTTTTCGATCAGTTCAAAGCCGATAAGCTTTTTTCTTACGCCGCTTTCTTTTTGCGTGAGCAGAGTTTCTTTCCCGATGAAATCGACGTTGAAATTGCAGACCCAGCCCAAGTTAGCTTCGATTGGGGTAATGTCGGCATCAATTTCGTGCCCATAGAGGGCAAAAGAGGGTTCAAAACGAAGACTATCGCGGGCGGCTAGGCCAATCGGTTTAACTTCGAGGCCGGTTGCCTGGCCTGTCTCAAGGATGGTTTCCCAGAGGCGCACCGCATGTTCTGCGGGGAAAAATATCTCGACACCATCCTCTCCCGTGTAGCCGGTCCGCCCAATCAGGGCCGAGATTGTGTTGATGTCCGCTTCGACGGCGGTAAAGCGGGGCACTGTGGCCCACTCAACTCGGGTGAGTGCCTGCAGCAGCTCAATTGCCTTTGGGCCCTGCAGGGCGATCATATAGGTGGCCGCCGATACATCTTCAACCCTGACATCATAGCCGGTCGTGTGGTCTAACATCCATTGGTAATCTTTAGCCAGATTGGCCGCATTGACCACGACAAACCAACGATCAGGCAGCTTGTAAATAAAAACGTCATCTACGATTCCCCCATGTTCATAGCACATCAAGGCGTAATGGGCGTCGTAGGTGGCCATAGGGCCGATGTCCCAGGTTACGAGATGGTTGAGAAAGCGTTCGGCATCAGCACCGCTGACCGTAATTTGACCCATATGGTCTATATCAAAGAGGCCAGCCGAGCGGCGGGTAATATGGTGCTCTTTGATCGGGCCGGTGGGGTATTGGACCGGCATTTCCCAGCCGGTAAAAGGGACCATCCGCGCCCCGTGCTGCACATGCCAGTCATAAAGTTTTGTTCGTTTCAGGGCTTGGCTCATTATTATGCCTCCGTGCAAATAAAAACGGGCATTGCAAAAGCATGCCCGTTAATCTCTGTCCTGAACCTGAGAGATTGACCCTTTGTTGAGGTTGCCCCGTCGGTGCGGCCACATCAATCTTAGAATTTAGATTTCGAATGCTCCCTGGATAAGATAAGCCAGGCGTTGGAATAACTCAATCGAGAAATTGAAACCATAAATCCAAAATTGTTATGCCGTCTCTCCAGAGATGCCGTCGATGCAACGACCCATTTGCCTGAGAGTTTCAGCGAGCAGTTCGGCTTACTCCTCAACCTTGCCCCTTCGGCGACCCCGCAGGGTTCTCTCTCGCCGCATGTCATCCGGCTATATCTCATTGTAACGATTGGCTGAATTTCTTCGAGGACAAGTTTAACATAGGCAACAGCCTTTGTCAATCCGTAATTACGGCTGGGGGTAAAGCCAGGGTTTCGTTGACAACCTGCTCTATGTCTGTCGGTAGGAAAGGTTTTGAGAGCCAGGGCAGGCCCGATTTCTCTAGAAAGAGTCTGGTCTCTATATCCACGACGTTGCCGGTAATAAAAATGAAGCGCGTGGCTAATTCAGGACTCTTTTCCAGGGCGCGTTGGTATAGTTCAGGGCCTAGGAGATCGGGCATTAGAATATCACAGATGATCAAATCGTAGCGTTGGGTTTTTAGCTTTTGCAGGGCACTATTTCCATCCGGCGCGGTGTGGACTCGATGCCCTAACTGGGTCAAGACTCGCTGCAATAATTTGAGCAGAGGCGCTTCGTCATCTACAGCCAGAATATGCAAATTGGTCAATCGCGTCTGACCCGGCGAGGACTCGGGTGAAAGAATTGCGGTTTGAGCAACGGGTAAATTAACCGGTAAGTCAATATGAAAGACAGCGCCTCCATTTGGATCGTTGTCTGCTCGGATATTTCCCCTGTGCTCGCTGATTATGCCGTAACAAATCGATAACCCCAAACCGGTTCCCTCACCTACTTTCTTGGTACTGAAAAAGGGGTCAAAAATATGATTGATAATGTCTGGGGAGATGCCAGGACCATTATCGGCAAAACTCAACTGAATTAGGCCGATTGATTGTGCAGACTGGATTTTTAATCGGCGCGGACCGTTAACTTTGGCCAGTGCCTGAATGGCATTGCTGATCAAATTGATAAATACTTGTTCGAGCTGATGCGGATCGGCCACTGTTTGAGGTAGGCTGAAGTCCAGGGCGGTTATAACTTGAATGGCGTGGCTTTGTAATTGAGGTTTGGTCGCAGACAGGCTTTTGTTAATAATGTCGTTAATGTCAACCGGTTTCGTATCCAGATCGAAATTTCGGGCAAACGTTAACAGATCCCGCACAATTGTGCGCGCCCGTTGGGCTTGCCGGAAAATAACTTCTAAATCCTCAAGGTAGCCCGCGGGCAGCCCGCTCTTTTGAAGCATGCTGGCATAACCAATAATCGAAGTGAGTGGATTGTTCAACTCGTGGGCCACACCGGCCACTAACTTGCCGATGGCCGAAAGCTTTTCTGTTTGTTGAAGTTGCTGCTCCAATTGGCGGCGCTGAGTAATATCTCGACCCATGCAGTGAATGCTCTGCAGGCGGCGTCGCTCTCGCCGGACGCGAAACGTAATCTCAAGAAGGATTTCCGATCCGTTTTTGCTTACAACCGGCAGCTCAAAGGTGCTGGCCGGAGCTGTAGAGGACAGCCGTTCTTTAAGCATTTTATAAAGTCGCGGCAGGTGTTCGGGTTTGAGGAAGCGGGATACATGGACGCCAAGAACTTCGTTAAGGGTATAGCCGGTTGACTGTAGCGCCATTTTATTGACGCTGCTGACCTTAAAATGGCCGTCAAGCGTCAAGATAAAGTCATTGGCATTGTCAAACAGGTCTCGATAATTTGCTTCGGCGGCGCGGATCTCTTCAAAAAGAACTGCATTTTCCAGGGCAACGGCAAGTTCAGCCGCAATTGCCATGAAAAAGCGCAAATCATCCGGGTCAAAGGAGTTTAGACGCGAGCTTTCGGCGTTGAGTGCGGCGACCACTTTTCCCTGTAGGAAAACCGGCACGCACATTTCTGACTGCGTATCGGGAATCAACGCGTAATAATCAGCTGCTTCGTGCACATTGGGCAGTAGCAGCGGTTTGCTGTGGCGAATGACCCAGCCGGTAGCGCTCCCCTGCATTGGAATCTTCACTTCACCCTCTTTCAGGCTGAAGCCAATGGTGGCCGGGTGAGGCACAATTGCATCCCCTTCCGGGGTGGGTAAGAAAAAGCCCAGCCGTTCAATTCCCAGGGTACGATGCAAAGCCTCGATCGTCCCGCTCAAAACGTGATCGAAATCGAGCGTCGAGGCGGCCGCCACCATCACCTCTTGCAAAACCTTGGCCTCGGCCAGATGGCGCATTGCCTCGTCGTACAAGCGTGCATGTTCAATAACGACGGCAGCTTGGGCGCCCATCATTTCGGCCAAACGCAGCGAATTCTGGGTGACAGCCCCGCCGGCATGCCGCTGGCCGATTTCCACCAACCCAATTGTCTGCCGACGATAGATAAGCGGGATCAGCAGCAAGACGTTCACATTGAGCTCCTGCAGCCTGGCTACCCCTTCTGGGGCAA
>JBFGLD010000352.1:0-6165 GCA_041576335.1 Anaerolineae bacterium
CTGGACCAAGGCCGCGGAGGAGACCGGGGCCGACATGATCCTGCTTAAGTTCAGCCCGCATCTTGAGCTTACGGCCGATTACGCCCGCCGGACACTCCGCCGCATGCTCGACATCACCGGCTTGCCGCTCATCGTCTTTGGCCCCGGCCAAGCCGACCTGGATAACGATATCTTGGTTGCCGTGGCCGAAGAGGGCCAGGGGGAGCGGCTGGTCTTGGGTATTTGCGAAGACAAAAACTACCGGACTATCGTCGCCGCGGCCCTGGCTCATGGTCATTTAGTCGACGCCCGGACTCCCATGGATGTCAACCTGGCCAAGCAGCTAAATATCCTCATCAGCGATATGGGACTGCCTTTGGAACGGATCGTGATGGACCCAACCACCGGCGCTTTGGGCTACGGCATTGAATACGGCTACAGCGTAATGGAACGGCTGCGGCTGGCCGCCCTACAAGGCGACGGTATGACTCAGCAGCCAATGCTGGTCACGCCCGGTGAAGAGGCCTGGCGCACCAAGGAAGCCCGGGCCGGCGAGGGTGTTCCCGAAGCCTGGGGCGAGTGGACTGAGCGGGCGGTTAATTGGGAAGTACTAACTGCCAGCACGCTGCTGGAGTCGGGGGCCGACATCCTGGTTCTGCGCCATCCTGAAACGGTTAAGCGGATGCGGGGGACGATTAATGTCCTGATGAATCAAGTGAATGGAGGCTCGGATTAGAAATATTCACGCTCCGGTCTCCCAATCTCTAATCTAACGGCGATTCGAAGCACGGGTTTTTGAGGAAGTTCTAATCTTTAACCAACTACCGGAGGTAAACCATGGCTCTTTCCGGCATTCAAATTTATAAACTACTCCCGGCCAGCAGCAAAAATCCGGACGTGAAAGCACACGCTAACTGTAAAGAGTGTGGATTTCCTACTTGTTTAGCCTTTGCCATGAAGCTTGGCCAAAAACAGGCCGAACTGTTGCAGTGTCCCTACGTCGAAGAAGAGGCCAAGATGCAGCTTGAAGCGTCGGCAGCACCGCCCATCCGGCTGATTACCTTGTCGGCTGATGGGCGAAAACTTGAGGTGGGCCACGAAACGGTCCTCTTCCGCCACGAGAAGACCTTCTTTCATCAGCCCGGCCTATTTGTGCGCATCAAGGATACCCAGCCCGACGCCGTAGAGCTGGCCAGAAGCGTAGCTGACTATGCGGTTGATTACGTGGGCCTTGATCTCAAGTTAGACGGCCTGGCCATCGAAGCGGCAGGCGGCGATTTTGCCGCCGTTGTCGCCGCCGTCGACAAAGCCAGTTCCTTACCGCTCATCTTATTGACCGAAGACCCGGCCGCCGCCGAAGCCGGACTGCAGGCGGTGCAGGGGATCCGGACGCTGCTGTGGGCGGCAACGCCCGATAATTGGCAGGCAATGGTCAAACTGTCAAAGCAATACAACGTAGCGCTGGCTGTGCGCGGCGACGGGGGTGATTTGGACACCCTGGCCGGGCTGGCCGAGCAGGTGAAAGAGGCCGGCGTGGAAGACATTGTACTTGATCCAGGTGTGCAAGACTATCACCACAGCCTGATGACCTTCACCCAACTGCGGCGGCTGGCCTTGAAAAAGAATGAGCGCAAGGTAGGCTATCCGCTCATTGCCTTTGCCGGCGACGATCCGATTTTGGCCGGCCAACATATTGCAAAGTATGCCGGCTTCATTATTCTCGACCAGTTTAGCCCCGGTACAATTTATCCCTTGTTGGTTATGCGGGCGAACATCTTCACCGATCCGCAGAAACCTATCCAGGTACAGCCTGGCCTGTACGAAATCAACAAACCTAGCCCGGCCGATCCGTTGATGGTCACTACCAACTTTTCGATCACTTACTTTGCCGTGGCCAACGAAGTCGAGAGCAGCGGCCTGCCCGGCTGGCTGTTAGTGGCCGATGCCGAAGGCATGAGCGTGCTGACTGCCTGGGCCGCCGGCAAATTTGATGCCGAGCGAATTGCCATAAGCGTCAAGGAAAATGGCCTTGCCGACAAGCTAAGCCACAAACGCCTAATCATTCCCGGTCACGTGGCCGTACTGATGGGCGAACTGGAAGAAGAACTCCCCGGTTGGGAGATCAATGTCGGCCCGCGCGAAGCCGTGGACTTGCCCAATTACTTAAGAACCATGTGGGGGTAGCCTATAGACATAGCTAACGAGCCTCGATCGTCATTGCTGGGTTTAGGCCGGATGCACATAAGATACAGCTTTGAATCGTTAAGTTACGAATGGAGTAAACCAACGCGATGTTCACCATCCGTTTCGAACCTGCAGACAAGATCGTCCGGATTCCTACCGGCGCGCTGCTGTCCGAGGCGATGCGCCAGGCCGGACTTGAACTGAATATGCCCTGCGGCGGACAGGGTCGCTGCGGGCGCTGTGCGGTCATTGCCCAAAACGGGTCGGGCGTGCGCCGGCGCTCGACGGTTCGGCTTAGCCCGAAAGATTTAGCCGCCGGCTACGCCCTGGCCTGCCAGACGGTGGTCGAAGGGGACGCGGTGATCGTCATTCCGCCGCAGGAGAAAATTGAACGGCGCCTGGTAACCGATAAAACTGCGGCCGCAGTCAGCCTGCCTTTCAGCTATGATCCGGCTCAACACCAACCCCTGCGCCTTTTTCCGCTGCGCCTCGACCCGCCGAGCATGGCCGATCAAACCGACGACTGCTCTCGCCTGAAGCGAAGCCTGGCCACCACCTATGGTCTGCCTGACCTGACCACCGATCTGGCCGTGCTCCGCCGCCTGGGGGCAGCGCTGCGCCAGCACCACTGGGCCGTTACGGCTGTGATTGAACTGGATACGTGGGACCGGCCGGAAGGGCCGGCCCGGCTCGTGGACTTGCTGCCGTTACAATCCGAGGCGGTCTGCCGGCAGGAGGTCTCGGGCTATGACTCCCGTTTTAGGTCTACAAGTAGTGCAGCTGAAGGCAATATCGAGGATCGCAGATTCTCTTCGAGCGACACAAATGGTGAGCAGCCAGAAGGGAACGAGGTGAGGCGGCTTTGGGGTACAGCGGTAGACATTGGCACCACGACTGTCAGCTTGTACCTGGTGGATCTGCTGAGCGGCGAGGTCTTGACCAAGGCCGCCGAATACAACGCCCAAATCAAGCGGGGCGAGGATATTATCTCCCGCATCATCTATGCCGGCAAAAATAAGGGGTTGGCTGAGTTACAAGCCTTAGTCATGGAGACCGTCAACGCGTTGATCGAGCGCGCGGCGCGGCGAGCTAAAATCAATCCGACGGAAATCCGTAAGATGACTGTTGCCGGGAATAGCACCATGATCCATTTGTTCCTGGGCCTGCCGCCCGGCTCGATTCGTTTGGAGCCCTTTGTCACAACCATTAACCAGCCGCCGCCCATCCGCGCCGGCGAACTGGGCTTGCAGATCCATCCTCTCGCGAGTGTAGACTGTTTACCGGGTGTGGCCAGTTATGTGGGAGCGGATATCACCGCCGGGGTTGTCGGCTCGCAGATGTGTGTTCCCACCACTGAACAGGACGGACAGGGCTTGACCCTCTTTCTGGATGTAGGCACCAACGGCGAGATGGTCCTGGGAGACTGCAGTTGGCTCATCAGTTGTGCCTGCTCAGCCGGCCCGGCCTTTGAAGGAGCCGGCGTGCAGGATGGCATGCGAGCTACAACCGGGGCTATTGAGGAGGTGTGGATTAATGGCGAGAGCTATGAACCGACCTACCGGGTGATCCCTAATCCCAAACTCGAAATCCAAAACCGGCCCACACCGCCGCGTGGTATTTGCGGGTCCGGGCTAATTTCGTTACTGGCCGAAATGTTTATCACCGGGGTAATTGATAAGGCCGGCAGCCTGAATTTTAGGGCGCCCGCTGTAGTCTCTCCCAAGGAGAGCCGGGTTCGCTCAGGCCCTCACGGCCCGGAATACGTGGTCGCCTGGGCAGACGAAACCGAGCATGGGCGCGACATCGTCATTACCAAGGTCGATATCGACAACCTGATGCGAGCCAAAGCGGCTGTCTATGCCGGCTTCACCGTGTTGGCTCAAAGCGTGGGCGTTGATTTGGCAGCCATCGAGCGCGTGCTCATCGGTGGGGCTTTTGGTCAATATATCAACGTCGAAAAAGCGATCCAAATTGGCCTGCTGCCTGACCTGCCCTGGAACAAATTTCAATTCTTGGGAAACACCGCGCTAAAAGGCGCCCTGTTAGCGCTGCTCAGCCGCAAATATCGCCGCCAAATCAGCGATGCGGCGGCCAAGATGACCTATCTGGAACTCTCGGCTGACAACACCTTTTACGAAGCGTTCACCTCGGCCCTGTTTCTGCCCCACACTAACCTGGCTCAATTTCCATCGGTGGCCGGGGCATTGGCCGGCGCGAAGGAAGGAGGCTAGAGCTTATGACCACGACGTTAGCGGTTGCCGGTAAGGGCGGTACGGGAAAGACAACTGTGTGTGCCATGATCATCCGCTACTTGACCCGGCAGGGCTTAGGTCCGGTGCTGGCCATTGACGCCGATCCCAGCAGCAATTTGCATCTGGTCCTGGGCCTGCCGCTGAATGACCGGGAAACCGTAGGCCACATCCGCGAAGACATGCTGGCCCAGGTTCAGGCCGATGGCCGGTCTGGCGTAATGGCCGGGGGGTTGGTCAGCGGCTTGACCAAGCCGGATTATTTTGATTACCACCTGCGCTCGATTATGGTTGAAGGTGACGACGTCGATTTGCTGGCAATGGGCCGCCCGGAAGGGCCTGGTTGCTACTGCCCGGCCAACAACGCTCTGCGTTTTGTCTTAGATCGCGTCAGCAGCCAGTATCCATTTGTGGTCATGGACAATGAAGCCGGCCTGGAACATCTCAGCCGGCGGACCACCCAGGACGTCGAGCATCTGCTCATCGTAACCGATCCGAGCCGGCGAGGGGTAGTCGCCGCGCGGCGCGTGGCCGAACTGGTCAAGGAATTAAAGATCAACATTGGACAGGCGCATCTTATCCTCAATCGTCTACCCGGCGCCAATATTCCGGTTCCGCTCAAATCTGCCCTCGACTCTATCGAGGTGCCGCTGTTGGGCCTTATCCCCGAGGATACGACCTTACTCGAATTTGAGATGAGCGGGCGTCCCCTGGTAGATTTGGGAGATCAATCGCCGGTGTACCGGGCAGTTAAGGCTATGATGTTGAAGATTGTTGGGAAGAAGGTGGAAGGGTCTATGGTGTTCGAAACAGGTCCATAGGGGGGTAGTACGTAGGCCGCAGCTACTTCGGTGTGACGTACTCTCCGAAAAATCTTGTCATTGAAAGGAGAGATTCTATGCGAATCATCGGTGAAAATATCCACATCATCTCCCCGCGGGTCAAAGCGGCAATTGCCGAGCATGATATAAGATTTTTTCAAGATCTGGCTGTGAGGCAAGTCGATGCCGGGGCCGATATAGTGGATCTGAATATCGGTCCACAGAAAAAGGCGGGCTGCGAAATCATGCCCTGGCTGGTTAAGGGCATTCAAGAAGTCGTCGATGTCCCGCTGTCGCTGGACACAACCAACCTGGCGGCCATTGAAGAAGGGCTTAAGGTGGCCAAAAACCAATGTATCGTCAACTCCGCGTCCGCCGAAGCGGAACGCTTGGAAACCGTGCCGGCCCTGGCCAAGAAATACAACGCCAAGCTGATCGCGTTGACCATGGGCAAGGGTGGAATTCCGGTTAGCGCCGAGGAACGGGTAAACATTGCCTTGGAGCAGCTTATCCCTCGGGCGATCGAGCTGGATATAGCGATGGCAGACCTGCTCATCGATCCCCTGGCACTCACTGTCAGCGGGTGTCAGGAGTACTGCCCTGAGTGCATCGAGGCCGTGCGAATCCTCAAAATGGCCGGTGATCCGCCGCCAATGACTAACGTGGGCGTGACCAACGTATCTAACCAGGTACCCAACGATATGCGACCGCTGATCAATCGCACGTACTGTGTGATGGTGATGGCGGCCGGGCTGGATTATGCCATCGCGAATCCGCTCGATGACGAACTGAAAGAATTTATCCGCATCGTCGAGGACCGCGACGACCGCAGTGGGGTTGGCAGATTGGTTCTCGCATTGTATGACAAAACATTAGCCATGGAGAAACTTACCGCCGACAGCGTGGACATGCGCGATCCTGAACAGGTGGCC
>JBFGLD010000353.1:0-6157 GCA_041576335.1 Anaerolineae bacterium
CAGGCCGGGCGAGATGGCATTGACAATGATACCCCTTGGGGCCAAATCGACCGCCAGGTAGCGGGTTAAGGACTCGACAACAGCTTTGGAAAGGCCAATCACACCATAGTGCGGCAAGACCCGAACGCTGCCGGGACTTGAAACGTTAATAATGCGTCCCCAACCGGCCCGGTCCATATGCGGCACCGCCCGCTGCGCGCAGCGCAGCATCGAGCGGGCGTTGACATCCATCGTCCAATCCCACTGCTTGTCGGTCACGTCAAGAACATCTCGCGGCGTGCCGCTGGCAGCGTTATTGATCAAAATATCACACCGGCCAAAGGTATCTTCCACTTTGTCGAACATAGCACCGATGGCCGGGGCACTGGCCAGATTCGCCTTGATCGCTACAGCCTGTTTGCCCAGGGCCTCCACCGCGTTAACGACTTCATCCGCCAGACTTTTTTTGCGTAGATAATGCACCACAATATCGGCGCCTAACCTGGCCAATTCAAGGGCAATGGCCCGGCCAATGCCGCGCGACGAACCGGTAATGAGCGCAACTTTAGGGTTGAGGCTTTGTTCGGTCATCAATGCCAATCGCTACTTCCCCAGCAGCGCCCTGGCCATAAAGAACACATTTGCCGGACGCTCGGCCAGGCGGCGCATAAAATAAGGATACCAGGCCACGCCGAATGGTACGTACACCCGCATCTGATAGCCCTGGTCGGCCAGGCGCTGCTGCTCATCACGGCGCACACCAAGCAGCATCTGAAATTCAAATTGATCCTTGGGAATGCCCCGGGCCTTGGTTTCTTGAATGAGCCAGGCAATCAGGTCCGGGTCATGAGAGCCGAGAATCAGATAAGCCCCTTTTTCCCTAGCCTTAGGGGACAAAAAAAGCTTCATGACCTCGATTGTGGCCCGATTTATCTCGGCTTTGCCCTGGTACGCAATCTCCACCGGCTCATAGTAGGCCCCTTTAACTAGGCGAACGCTGCCAGCCCGTTCAATGATGTGCTGCACATCGGCAGCCGTGCGATACAGGTAAGATTGAATGGCCAACCGGACACCGCGGCCCCAGGTGTCCCACAGGCGAAAATAAATATCGAGGGTAGCCTCGACATCAGGGCTACCTTCCATATCAATTTCAACAATGTTGTCATATTGCCGTGCCGTCCGGACGATACCGGCAATGTTCTCATAACAAAGATCGGGGCCAAAGGTCATACCCACGTGCGAAGGTTTCAGGGAAATATCGGCATCTAAACCCTCGGCTTCAATCCGTCGAAGGATCTGGTGGAATACGGCGGCAGCCTGACCGGCTTCGGCCTGAGTCGTGACGCTTTCGCCCACTTCATTCAGCAGCGCTTTGATACCGCGCGCATTCAACTCTTTCACGACGGCCACCGCTTCGTCGAGCGTTTCACCCGCAACAAAGCGGCGGGCCGCCCGTCGAGCCGGACCAAAGTGGGTCACAAAACGGCGGGCTGCGTCGCTGGCCGACAAGTTGATGAACAGGCTGCGGAGCATGTTAGGAACGGATAATGTCTACAATTCGGTCGCGCTTTTCCTCCATCAGGGCCTTCGACTTGGCTTCGAGATTAAGGCGCAGCAGCGGCTCAGTATTAGACGGGCGGACATTAAAGTGCCAGTCATCGTAACTTACCGAAACGCCGTCGAGCCACTCTATTTTGCCATTGTCGAAAGTTTTGGCTAACTCCTCCATTTTGGCTCGCGCATCGCCGGAGATACGGGTATTAATCTCGCCGGATATAAAATATTTTGCCTCCAACGGTTGGAGCAATTCCGACAGTCTGGCCTTCTTCCTCGACAACATCTCCAAGATTATCAACGACGGGACAATACCCGAGTCGGCAAAAAAGAAATCTTTGAAGTAATAATGACCGGTTACCTCTCCGCCGAAGACGGCATCTTCGTAGGCCATGCGGCGCTTAATAAAGGCGTGCCCGACCCGCTCCATTAACGGGATCCCGCCGGCAGCCCGAATCAAATCCGGTACGGCCCACGAGGCGCGCACATCGTATACAATCTTCGAACCCGGATATTTCTCCAGGTAATATTGACCCATCAAGGCGGTCAGATAATCACCCGGCACAAAGTCACCCCGGTCATCGATAGTAAAGAAGCGGTCGCCATCGCCATCAAAGGCAAAGCCAACATCAGCTCCTTCAGCCGGGACGCGCTGCTGCAACTCGGCCCGGTTCTCCGGCTGGAGCGGATCAAGGCCGTGATTGGGCAGGCTGCCGTCGGGTTCAAGATACATACCGATCAACTCAATAGACGGTAATCGCTCATAGACTCGTTTGAGAATAGGGCCGACCATCCCATTACCGGTATCGGCAACGACTTTCAAAGGCGCTAGACCCTTAATATCAATCAAGCTTAAAACCTCTTCGACGAATTCCGCACTCAAATCCATCTCGCTCATCGTCCCTTGACGAGACGGCTTGGCAAAATCATCATTTTCCACGATCCGGCGCAAATCTTGAATGCCGCTGTCGCCACTAAGCAGCTGTGGCATCTTCTTCACCATTTTGAAGCCGGTGTATTGAGCCGGATTGTGCGAGGCCGTGACCATCATGCCTGCGTGGCCAAGCGTGGCACAGGCAAAGTAATATTGGTCCGTGCTGACCATGCCGATATTAATGACGTCGGCTCCTTGGTCCATAAGGCCGCGAGTTACGGCCTCAAACATTTGCGGACCGGACAGCCGCATATCGCGCCCGACAATGACCTTGTCCACTCGGAGAAAGGTGGCAAAAGCGCGACCAATGGCGTAGCCAACCTCTGCATTGAGGTCGTCCGGGTAGATTGCCCGTATATCGTACGCTTTGAAAATTCCTGGGTTTACTTTCATAAAGAAATCTGTCTCCTTTCTCGCTTGGGGTCGGCCCCGGAATTCAGGGATCGTGTTGTTTACCTCTGTCCGAATAATACACTAGCACTGCCACAGGCACAAGTCGGATTGGTCCGGGGATGCGGCTGGGGCAACGTCCAACTTGCCGGAAGCAAATATTGAAATAATGGACGTTATTTGCAAAAGCAAGCAAGTTAAGATCAAGCTTCGGGAAATTATCAGCCTGTTAAGTCTTGGGCCCTGGCTTGCGCTCTAGCCGAAGCATTTGCAGCGGCGGTACTTACAGCTCACTTGTACATCAACGTAAGGCCGGGTAAAATCAAAGAGTTAATGACCGGCGCAATCAATTCTTGCGGCAAGTCCCGGCGCATGCCGAATCTTTCTCGGCCCAAACGGGACTCTATTATTGAGGGCTAGGCGGCGACCCACGAAAGGAGACGTCCGTAGTGGATGAGACGCACTCGTTACTGGTGCGGATACAGCAGCACGACCAGGAAGCGTTGGCTGAAGTCTATGACCGCTACTTCGATCAAATCTATCGCTATTTGAACTACCGCTTGGGAGAGGCCGAGGTCGCAGCTGACTTAACCGGGGAGGTTTTCCTGGCCCTGGTCAAAGCTCTCAAAATAGGCAAACCACCTAAAACATCTTTGTCAGGCTGGTTATATACGGTTGCCCGAAATCTGGCGGCGGATTACATCAGGGAAAAGGGCAGGACGGTCGCGTTAATGGAAGAGTTGGTCTCTGATGAACCATCTTTAAGCGAGCAAGCTCATTTGGCCCAGCTCGCTCCAATTCTGAAGCAAGCAATTCTGCAGTTAACCGAAGAACAGCAGCACGTGATTGCGTTGAGATTTGGACAAGGTTTAAGTTTGGCCGAAACTGCCGAATCGTTGGACAAGTCGGTGGGAGCGATTAAAGCCCTGCAGCACCGCGCTTTGGCCTCATTAGCCCGTTTTATGCCTCAGGAGGTATCGCGTGACGGATAGATTTGAGGCAATTCTCGATGAAAGCATTACGGCCATGCAGGCCGGCGTGCCCATTGAGGAAATTTTGGGGGAAGTACCTGAGTATGCGACCCAGCTGCGTCCCCTGCTGTATGCCTCTGCCCTGCTGACCGACCCTAATCCTGCCCTCGTTCCTGAAGAAAAAAAGGCAACCCTTCGTTCCGAATATCTACGGCAGGTTGCCGAGCTACCACAGCGCCCTGCCCCGACACTGGCTAATAAAGCGCAGGCCATTGTCCGAATTGTCAAAAAAAGGATTACCCGCAAAGCCGTTCTAAACGATCTGGTCACCATCTCCGTGACCATCATTTTGACTGTGAGCATGGCCGTTCTCATTTTGAATTACGCCGCCGCCGACACGCTGCCCGGTGATTTTCTCTATGGGATCAAGCGCACCTCAGAAAATTTGCGTCTGGCCTTCACCGTGGATGAAACCAGCCGTCAGGCGCTGGTTAATGAATTTAACCGGCGCCGGCTGGCGGAGATCGACCGGCTGATGGCCGTAAATCGAGCGGCCGTCGTCGAATTTCAGGGCGTTTTGGAGACAAAAGGCGAAAACTTGTGGGTTATCGAGGGGCACACAATTTATTTGCCCGATGACCTGGTGGTTGAAGGCAATCCCCAAGAAGGTGATATGATCGAAGTAATCGGGCTGATCGGGACTAATAAATTGTTAGTTGCCGACAAAATCAATGTCTTAAAATGAGGATGATCCAGCAGTTGGTTGACGCTTCTTCAAATGACGAATAAAGAGATGACTACCGTTGCTTTTTTTGATTTGGATTACACCCTCCTCGATACCAGTTCCGGGTTGATTTATCTTCAAGAGATTGTTAAACAGCGTCGGGCTCCTATTTGGTACGTGGGCTACATTAGCCTCAGCTACCAACTAAAGCGGCTTGATTTTGGCGAAACGCATGCCCGGCTGATCACCCGGGTAGGCCGGTGGGGCAAAGCCGAAGCCACGAGTTTCTTTGAAACGTGGGTTAAGCGCGCGCTGCTGCCCCGCTTAGCCCCGGCGGGCAAATCCAAAATTGAGTGGCACCAAAACCAAGGTCACCGCGTGGTCATCATTTCGGCTTCTATCGAGGAGATTGTCCGGCCGGTCGCCCAACATTTGGGCCTGGGTGACGATTACCTGGCCACGCGTTTGGCCACGCAAAACAACCATTACACCGGCAGCTTGGATGGTCCGCTGTGCTACGGTCACGGCAAAGTTTATTGGGCCGGCGAGTGGGCCGTCCGAAATAAGCTTGATTTTCCGGACGCGGTCGGCTACGTTTACACCGACAGCTCTTCGGATTTGCCGCTGTTAGAGCTGGCCCAAACCCCGGTGGCGGTCAACCCCTCCCGCCGGTTGACTAACATTGCCAAAGCACGCGGTTGGGCCATTGAGCGGTTTTATTGAGTTTCACAACGTCCCCCCAAAATTCCACGGGTTAAACTCAGCCTCTCCGACACCTTGGGCTTCACTTTTGGAGGGTTGACCGGAAGCCACGGCAATCATCAAGTCGAGTAATTCGGCCGCAACTGTTTCTGGGGGCACCCCGTCCAATATCCGGCCGGCGTTCAAATCCATATCCTCGAGCATGCGGTCGTAGGTGATTGAATTGGTACAAATCTTGATGGACGGGGCCGGTTTGAAACCAAATACTGAGCCCCGGCCCGTTGTAAAGAGAACCAAGTTGCAGCCGCCCGCCACCATCCCCGTAACCGACACCGGATCGTAGCCGGGCGTATCCATAAACGCGAAGCCTCGGGCAGTAACCGGCTCGGCGTAATCATACACGCCGGTCAAGGGCGTACTGCCTCCTTTGGCCACGGCGCCTAACGATTTCTCATAAATTGTGGTCAGTCCACCGGCCTTGTTGCCGGGGCTGGGGTTGTTGTCGATTTCAAGACCCAGGCGTGCGGTGTGCGTCTCCCACCAGCGGACCTTGTCCACTAATTTCCGGCCGACCTCCGCATTGATGGCCCGGCGAGTAGTAAATGTTCCGCCCCGTAGATTTCCGGCGTTTCGGATAGGACCACGGTGCCCCCTTGTCGCACCACCTCATCGGCCACTAACCCGACCAGGGGGTTGGCCGTGATCCCGGACCAGCCATCGCTGCCACCACATTCCAGGGCCACCATTAGCTCGGAAATGGGGTGAGGGGTGCGCCGCACCTCGTTAACCGTGGCTAATAGGGCTTCAACTGCCGCAATACCGGCCTCGACCGTTTTTCGTATGCCGCCGACATCTTGGATCACCAGACTCGGCGGCCTCTGCGCTACGCCGCCGTTTTCGGCC
>JBFGLD010000354.1:0-6153 GCA_041576335.1 Anaerolineae bacterium
AAACGCGGCTGGCCTACGAGGTGCTCGGCAACGCGGTGCGGTCTGGCGTGACCACCCTGGTGGGCGCAGCCTACGAGCAAGAGGGCCACCTCGCCTACCACCCCTTCGTCGAGGCGGTTGATCGTTATTTGAGCGAACAACACCGCCCGCCCGAAGAAAATCCCATTACTTATTACAAACCCATGGGCGTGAGCGATCTTCAAAGAGAAAACACCGCCCTTTTTAAGGCGACGGCCTCGTTTCTGACTCGTTTAACCACTGACGGCCCGGTGGTACTGTTGTTAGATGATCTCCACGCTGCCGATGAAGCCAGTTTGAGCATGTTTCATTACTTGGCCCGGCACACCCGCTCGGCTCCCCTTATTTTGTTGGCAACCTATCGCACCGATATCGCCATAAACGGCGTGTCTCCGTTTGGCAGCCTCCTCAACGCGCTCTACCGCGAGCGCTTAAGCGAAGTGCTTCAACTTAAGCCGCTGCCGCAGGATGCCGGAGCCAAAATTATCAGCCATACGTTGAAAGGTAAAGTAGACCCGGCCTTGATTAAGGCAATTTACGAGGTTGCAGAAGGCAATCCCTTCTTTGTTCAGGAAATTACCTGGGCTATGCTAAAAGCCGATCATCTGATTCAGGACCAGGGGCAGTGGCGCTTGTCGCCTGGAGTGAGCATGCAGGTTCCTTCGGAGCTGCGTGAGTTACTGCAGGAACGCGTGCAACGTCTAGGGCCAACCGTGGAGTCGGCTCTAACGGCCGCGGCAGTGGTCGGGCGCGAATTTCGTTTTGCCGTGCTGCGCAGCATCACCGAACTACCGGACGGCGAGCTATTTGACGCGCTCGACGCTGCCCTGGCCGCGCATCTGATCGAAGAGACGGAGACGGGCTATCGCTTCCAGCACTCGCTGATTCGCCATACGCTGTACGAGGCCCTCAGCCGGCGGCGGCGAGCCTGGCTGCATACACGCACCGGGGCAGCCATTGAAGCCATCTATGCCGGGCGGCCTGACGGACTTACTCCCCAGGTCGAGGGCTTGGCCTATCACTACGACCTGAGTGACCGGCGTGACCAAGCTTTGTCCTATCTGGTGCAGGCAGGCCAAAAAGCTGCCGCGGTTTTTGCCCTGGAAGTGGCCAATGATTATCTGGAACGGGCGCTGGCCTTGATGGATGAATTGGGCATACATGACCCGACCCAACGCTGGTCTATTTTGGAACATTTGGGTACCTTGGCCAAGGTCCTGGCCGATACAACGCGCGCTGTAGCCCGCTATGAGCAGGCGCTGGCCTTGTCCTTCCCGCCCGATCCGGGCGAGTGGCGGCCCGGGCCTAGTGACCGGGTCAGGCTACATCGTTCTGCGGCCAGAACCTTCATTGCGGCCGGCCGTATCGTCGAGGCCGAACATCATCTGCAAACTGCGATGGAGATTGTGGCTGATGCGGGGCAAGCATCGCTTGACTACGCCTACCTATTGTACGATGTGGCGCTGTGGCATTGGCATAACGACGAGCATCAACAGGCCTTTGAGGCCGCCCAACGCAGCCTGGATGTCGCCGAACAGTTGAACGATGACCCGGCCAGGGCGCAGGCTTATGAGATGCTGGCCCTGGCCTGTCACTCGTTAGGCGAGTGGCAGCAGGGACTTAATTTCGAACAGCAGCGGTCAACCTTGATTGGCCCCAACCTGGATGTGACCGAAGCTTTTGATGCTCATCTCTGACTGTGGGAGTATCACCTGTATGGTGATAAACAACACGATGAATTTAAGGTCATCGTGGACACAACCTTGCAGCAGGCCCGGCGCATGGGAGCGCCCCGGGCCGTTGCCTTATGCCAGAGCTTTAACGGGGCGCTTGAATTTCAGGTGTTGCATTGGACCGAGGCTGAAGAGGCTCTGCGCGAGTCGATTCAATTATTCCGCCAGATTGGTGCGGCCGATGGCGAGGCGCTGTCATGCCAACGCCTGGGGATTTTACAATCAGCCCAGGGCCAATTAGACGAAGCCCTGTCAACCCTGGAAGATGGGATAGTCGCCGCCAAACATGCCAAGCTGCGGGCCCATATTCAAGGCCGGCTGTATGCCGCCATTGCTCGCAACCGCCTGCTGGCCGGCGACTTGCTGGCCGCGGACCATGCCCTCTCACTGGGGCAAGCCCTGACCGAAAGCCACGGCCACTGCCCGCTGTGCGAGTCGCTGCTGCTGCCGGTGGCCGTCAGCGTGCGGATTGCCCAGGGTGATCTGGCCGCCGCCGAGGAATTTTGCCGCCAACTGGATGCAGCCACAACCCGCTACGGCAGTCACACCTGGGTGGCCTTGGCCGACCAAGCCCGAGGCGAACTGGCGGCCGCGCAGGGTGATATCGAGGCCGCAACCACCGCCTATATCAAAGCTCAAGCCGGCTTCCGGGAGGCCAAAAATGAATATGCCGCCGCCCAATGTGCCCAGGCTCTGGTACAACTCCAGTCTGGCAGTCCTCGAAAAATACTACAATTTAGGGGCTAAGAATCCCGTCTTTTGAGCCTACCGCAAGTTATATCACAGCACTGCCAGTCCTAAGCCCATAGCCTGAGTAGCAAACATTAGCGGTTGAAGACGGCCCGGATGCTGTCCGGATGACTGTAGTTATGGCGTACAGAATGATACTCAATAAACCACTGGGCGCTCAGCGGGGTATCCCAGTAGAGACACACCGGGGCGGCAGTGTCCAACTGCTGGTCGGTGAATTCCCGTTCGGGCCACCTGGGCTTGTGCCTCTCGGTAACCGGCCGGCTCGGCGGATTTACAGCCGGTGCACCAACTGGGCCTTCATTTCGTATCGAGGCAGAGTGCCTGGCGGGAGTAACTCCACGACCGCACTGAAGATGAGTTTCTCACGCAGGGTCGTTTCGATCTTGTGCTTCAGTTCGGCCAGTTCGGAGACCGCCGGACCGTGTTCGACCCGAATCTTTAGCGGCGGCTCAACGCGAGGGCCGGGCTGATCGACTAATATTTGAATTTCGCCGGTCGTGTGCGGACGCAGGCTCATCACCACATCCTTGATCGCCGACGGGAAAACATTGACGCCGCGCAAAATAAGCATATCGTCGGTACGGCCAATGCAGCGCATGCGTACGCCGGTTCGGCCACAGGGACAGGGTTCTGTCCAAACTACAACGTGATCGCGGGTGCGAAAGCGGACCAGGGGAACGCACTCTCGATCCAGGTGGGTAGCGACCAATTCGCCGGTGGCGCCTTCGGTAAATTCAATAGGTTCGCTGCTGTCAGGGTCAATCAGTTCCAGCAGCATTAAGTCGGGAGCCAGAAAATGCATGCCGGATTGCCGGTCACACTCGGCTCCGTAAACCGGGATGAGGTCGGCATTGCCAATGCCTTCCGTTACCATACAGCCCCATTCTTCCTCAAGACGTTGGCGGATGGCCGGAACACCGGCTCCGGGTTCTGCGCCCCCCTGAATCCGCTTGATACCCAAGCTGCGGGGGTCGATACCCATTTGTTCTCGAGCATACTCGGCCAAATAGGTGGCATACGACGGGGTGCAGGTTAGCATATCGGCCCCTGTATCGCGGATCGAGTTCAACAGCCGGTCAGAAGCCCCGGTGCCAATCGGAATGAAGGTCGCTCCAATTTCCTCGATGGCGTCGTGCAGAGGCAAGCCGCCTACAAAGAATCCCAGGCCAAAACCCATCATCACCACGCTGTCGGGCCGTACCCCTTGGGACCAATAGACCCGGCTCACGCTCCGAGTCCAACCGTCCCGGTCGCGGGCCGTAACGCCCACATAACTGGGGCGTCCTGTGGTGCCGGAAGAGGAGTGCAGGCGAATAATATCGCGACCTGGGGCCGCTTGGTGTGTACCCAAGGGGAGTTCTTCAGTTTGGCTTTCCCGCAATTCATCCTTGGTTGTAAAGGGAAAAGCCGTCAAATCTTCCAGATGGCGGATGTTAGACGGGGTCGTGCCGGCCGCATCAAACTTGCGCCGGTAAAAGGGCGAGCGGGCATAAACGTAAGCTAACTGCTGCTGCAAGCGGGCCAACTGCATCCGGCCTATTTCAGCTGGGGGCATGGTCTCTATTTCTTCGTCAAAATACCGAGGATAGGACACTGTTTACTCCCTCACAGTTACATTGTAACTGCCTGCCGCAGGTTGGCCACGACCGATCGCAGCAGCTTGGCTTCAAGCTCGTAAGGCAGGTCGCCGGCAGTCGTGATGAGAGCGCAGTGCCGGTTTTTGAGTTGGAGAATCGTTCCGGGAGACAGATCCGCCGTGGCTGAAAGGGCCAAGCCGTAGGGATTGGCCGGCAGCGGTTCTTCTGCCGGAGCCTCGAGCAGATCCGTGGTAGACAGGCAGGGCATGGCGCCATGAGCAATAATTTCCGGCCACGGGTCCGCACCCTGAGGCATAAATAAGACCGGCAAAGCCTCGTGGAAGCGGGCTACATTGCAGATGGTTTCAAGGATGGCCAGCCATTGGGAGCGCAGCGGGTGATCCGCCGGAGAGGGTTGGGTTTCTGTTAGCAAAATTAAATCGGCCCCGGCTTCACAGGCGGCGCGGACGGCTTGCAGCGTGGCCCCACCGGCCGCAGCCAAGTAATCGGCCGGAGAGGGACTATCCGTGGCGGCAGCCAGTACGGATAAATATTCGGTGGTGGTAAAAGGACCGGGCAAGGCCGCGGCCAGGGCAACCTGATCACGCAGCATGATCCGCAGCCGGCTTAGCACGTCCAGCATGACCGGCACCCGACCTTGACCGGTAACTTCGACCGGCTCAAGTTGGGCGGGGCCGGCAATAATCCGGGGTAAACCTACCTCCCAGCTCAGGGCAGCGCCTAACGCCTCGGCAATAAGTGTTTGATCGGCGTAACAGCATAGCACGTCGCAGCGCAGCGGGCCTTGCAGTTGGCGCAACCCATTGGCGATCTTAGTCGGGTTGGTATAAAACTGCTGCGGCGACAAACCGGCGACCTTGGCCGCCGCCGCAAAAATGAGGGGCATAAACAGGGGCTTTGAGGGCAGTTGATTACCTCTTGCGAGTGCCTTAACCGTGTTCTGCATACTTCTTGCTCAACTATCTTGGAGCCATGCCCCCATCGACTATGACAATTTCGCCTGTACCGTAACGGCTCTCATCGCTGCTCAGAAAGAGCATGGTCTGCCCGACGTCTTCCGGACTGCCACAACATTTCATGAGAAACGACCGCTGCGATGTCACTGACAGCCTCGCTCCCCATTGATTTCACCGCTTTTTCCGGCGCCTCTTCGGAGCGAGAGACCACAAGGAACTTTGCCCCTGCTTGGGTACACAATTTGCCGGCCGCCAAACTCATTCCGGCCGCAGCGCCGGTGATGATGGCGCTACATGCGCATCACCGGCGCCAGCGGTGCCCCGTCGGGCCACGATCCGAACCACTGCAGGATCTCGTCGGCCGGCCGCAGCTCGGACCATTCGGCCTGAAATTTGGCCCATTTCTTTCCGCGCTTGAGCCGCGCCTGGCGCTCCGCATCACGCAGCTGCTGGGTTTCCTCAATATTCGCCCGGCGTGCATTGGCGTTGTAGACGACCTTATAAATGTTTTCCATGGTCCATGCAGAGATCAGGCCGTCGTGAAAGTCCTGCACCACGCCATCGGGGTCGGCTTCGAGCGGATCGCCGTAGCCCGCGCCGCCGGCCGAGAAGCCGAAGGTGATCACGTCGCTCTCGCTGTAGGGGCGTACGGAGCGACCCATGAATTCGATCTCCCAGGCACCATTGATCGAATGCTGCTCGATGATCTTGCGGAAGTCCAGATCAATGCTGCTGGGATCGCTGCGCAGCCGCTCGACCAGGTCGGGGCTGCGGATGCTGATACCCGGCACGGTTGCCGGCGCATAGCCGCCGAACAGCGGCTGCGGCGTCTGGATCTTTGAGTTGTCGGCGATAGCCATGAAGAAGACCATCGGGACCTGGTGGGCGACCCACAACTGTACCGTGCCGGCCCCGCCCCGATATTTGCCGTGGCCTGGACTATCTTGCCAGTGCTGCGAGAGCGGAATCAGCAGCGGGAACTCGTTCTCCATGAGTTCGACGTCCGGCGCCCGGCCAAAGGGGCACCAGGGGAACCCAAATGAGTTCATGCCTTTGGCGTTGGGACGACCGCCCATGCCCTCAGTGTTGATCGAG
>JBFGLD010000355.1:0-6138 GCA_041576335.1 Anaerolineae bacterium
ACGCCCCGACGTTTCCATTTAAATTGAATTTAGATTTGCTGCGAGGCAATGGGGTCTCTTGACGAGACCCCATTTTGTGTTTACCGTGATTGACTTACTGAAGCAACTGCACATACCAGATTGAGGCGTTAATCACTGCCTCAAACTCATTCTGACCATCGGCGTTGGTGAAGTCAACAACCTCGTTGCCGCAGGTGTTAACCCAGTCGCTGCTGTCGGGCGAACCCTGGCTGCTGCAGCCGTCGGTCTTACTCAGGAAGTCGTTGTTGAGTTTGTTGATAGCGCTGCTATAACTGCCGTTGTCAATCTGCTTCTGTAAAGCGCCACACTTATTCTTCAACGTCTTGGCCGCGTTCTTTTTGCTAAAGGCGTCTTGCGCATCCAGTGTATCGATGATGACAAACAGGTTGGCGCAGATGTTGGCGTCATTAGCGTCGGTGCCCATGGCCACCTCGTCGCCGTCGTTCAGGCCGTCGTCGTCGGTGTCGGCATCCAGCGGATCGGAACCGGCGGCGGCTTCATCACCGTCGTTTAGACCGTCGTCGTCGCTGTCGGCATCAAACGGATCGGAACCGGCGGCGGCTTCATCGCCGTCGTTCAGGCCGTCGTCGTCGGTGTCGGCATCCAGCGGATCGGTACCGGCAGCGGTTTCATTGCTGTCGCTGAGGCCATCGCCATCGCTGTCGCTGTGGAGATCGGCCGGGCCGACATCGTCTCCATCCTGGACGCCGTCGCCGTCGCTGTCGGCGTTGTGGGGATCGGTGCCGAGTGCGACCTCTTCGCTGTCGGTCAGGCTGTCGCCGTCGCTGTCGGAATCGCCGGGGGTATCGTTGGGATTGAGCGGATCGCCACCGTTGGCTACTTCATCACCATCATTGACACCATCATCGTCGCTGTCGGCGTCATTGGGGTCGGTGCCAATTTGTCCTTCCTCAATATCCGTTAGCCCAGCTGGGCAGGGCCAAAGGAGTTGACAAAAATGGGGGAAAGAGGTATAAACTAGGTGTAAATAGAATTGCCTCCGGATGCGAACTGGGGGCAGTTCTGGGGAGAACGGATCCAGGCAACAATGTGACCAGCATCGGGCATGGATGAGTTCAATTTTCCCAGGGGCCAGTCATTAGCCGTGACCGGCCCCCTTTCTTTTTTTGTGCCCTGATTTTTATTTTATTGTATTAATGACCTAACCATTAATGTACTCTAATTGCCAAGTAATAAGGTGTGATTGCCACGTAGATAACTTAGGATTATGTGAACTACGAATTGACATTGCGAATATAGTAACATACTAAAGTCTGAATTCAGTTTGAAGGTACCCTTGATGGCACAACTCGGCCAATCTGACTCAAATTTGCGCGATCTGTGACGTAATCGGCTTTTTGAGGAATGCCTTTATGACATGTCAAGATTGGGGGTTGGGTGTAAACAGACATAGATTTACTTAAGCTAAAATGGTGGTATAATCTATCTGAATTTGTTTCATCGGCCTGCGTTCGGCGTGGGCATTGAGCTCGAGGCTCTCCAACTTCCCAATCGATTTACGCACGTATTTCGTGACCAAAAATTGCAGCGTGACTAAAGCATGACCTCATCCAACGACTCAAAAAAGAAGTATCTCGTGGTTTTCCAGCCCTCAGGGCGGCAGGCCAACGTGGCTGAAGGCAAAACCCTGCTCGACGCAGCTCGCGAAATGGGTGTGGAGATCGAAAGCATTTGCGGTGGGCAGCAAACCTGCGGCAAATGTAAAGTTGTGGCCGATTTCGGCGAATTTCCAAAGTACGGCATTGTCTCCAAACAGGATAACATTTCGCCGGCTGGGGGGGATGAGGTCAATTATTGGACCAAGCGCCGCCGTGACCCCGGCCAATATCGCCTGTCCTGCGCCGCCTGCGTGTTAGGGGATGTGGTCATCAACGTGCCGGAGGAGAGCCAGGCCCGTAAGCAGATCGTGCGCAAAAGCGCCAACGTGCGCGCCATCGAAATTGATCCGGCCATACGCCAATACTTTGTCAAGGTTCAGCCCGCAGCCCTGGGAAACCGCCAGGGGGATTGGGAGCGGCTCAAGGTCAGCTTGCAGAAAACCCATAACCTGGGCGAGTTACGCATTGATTACTTTGCCCTGCGCGACTTGCAGCCCGTCCTGCGCCGGGGCAACTGGGAAGTCACCGCCACGGTTTGGCAGGGTGAGGAGGTTGTTCGCGTTCAGCCCGGCTACCAAGAGGGAATCTACGGTATGGCCGTCGACGTCGGCTCGACCACGGTGGCCGGTCACTTGGTCGACCTGCGTACCGGCCAAATTTTGGCCACCGAAGCGATGATGAACCCCCAAACCACCTACGGCGAGGATTTAATGAGCCGTATCAGCTATGGCATGATGAACCCGGACGGGGTGGAAAAGATGCATACGGCCATCATCGACGCCCTCTCGAAATTAGTCAAACGGGCGACCCGCACCGCTAAATTAACGCCGGAGGATGTGACCGAATTAGTTGTGGTCGGCAACACCACGATGATGGCCTTGGTGCTGGGGGTTGATCCGGTTGAGCTGGGCGGGGCGCCTTTTGCCCTAATCACAAACAATGCCGCCGATATTAAAGCGCGAGATTTGGGTATTGTAGTCCATCCCGGGGCCACCGTGCATATTTTGCCGGCGGAAGGCGGTCACGTCGGGGCGGACAATATGGCCGTAGTGATGGCCGAGCTGCCGCACGAGCAGGAGGATTTGGTGCTCATTATCGACATCGGCACCAATGCCGAAATTCTGCTGGGTAATAAAGACCAAGTGCTCTCGGCCTCGAGCCCGACCGGCCCGGCCTTGGAGGGCGGCGAGATAACGCACGGCATGCGCGCTTCGGGCGGCGCCATCGAGCAGGTCCGTATTGATCGAGAAACTCTAACGCCCCGATTCCGGGTGATCGGCGAGGAGCGCTGGAGCGACGAGATGCCGGATCACGAAATTCAGGCGGCCGGGATCTGCGGTTCCGGCATTATCGACCTGTTGGCCGAATTATTTGCGTCGGGTATCGTCGACAGCGGCGGCAAATTCGCGCGCGACACGCCTTCGCCCAATTTTCGACCCTCGAGACAGGTCGGGGAGTATGTGGTCGCCACTGCCGCCCAAACCTCCACGGGTAAGGAGATTATTATTACCCAACAGGATATTCGGGCCATCCAGTTTGCTAAAAGCGCGCTTTATACCGGGGCAAAACTGCTGATGGAGCGCCGGGGCGTGGACAAGGTGGATCGCGTTTTGCTGGCGGGTGGATTTGGAGCCCACATCGACAAAGAAAGGGCAATGATGTTGGGTTTTTTCCCGGACTGCGATCTGGACAATGTCTACGCGGTGGGCAATTCGGCCGGCGATGGCGCGGTAATTTGCCTGTTAAATCGAGAACGCCGGCGGCAGGCACGTCAGGTGGCGCGGTGGATAACCTATGTTGAAACGGCCATTGAACCGAATTTTCAGGCCCGCTTTGTGGACGCCCTGGGTCTGCCCCACACGATTGATCCATTCCCTCATTTGGCAGGCCTCATCCCCAGGCAAATCGTCCCGGTAATGAATGATCGCAGTCGGCGTCGTGAACGGCGCCAGGCCAGGGCGGACCGGTCACGCCATAACGGGTAGCCATTATTTGTCTTTCCAATTCATCCTGCCTGCGCTATAATGTGATATGATGCGAGTTCAATCACCGAGGATCGTTAGCCCAAGCATGATCGATCCGCCATTAGACGATTTCTCTTTAAATCAATATCTGCCAATGTTGGAGGCGATCAGGTGAGCCTGGAGTGGTTGTTACTGGGTTTACGCCTATCGGCAACGATCATCCTCTATACTTTTTTGGGCGTTGCGTTTTACATATTGTGGCGCGAGCTCAAGCAGGCAGCGGCTCAAATAGTGGTACCAGCTGGAGCAGTTGACCAGCTACGTGTAGTCAAAGCCCCGACCGGTCAGGCCTTTACTGCCGGAGAGGCACTGCCTTTACAGTTCGTCACGCTCATCGGGCGCGCTCCCGAAAACACCATTGTCGTGAATGATGATGGCGTCTCATCCCGCCAGGCCCGATTGTATCGAAAAAATGGGGGATGGTGGTTGGAGGATTTGGGTCACAAAAATGGAACGAAACTTAACCGGCTGCCTCTGTCAAAAACTACCCCCCTGACTCACGGCGACTTGATTCAAATAGGCAATGTATGGTTTAGATTAGAGACAATGACCGAATAGTGCTAATTTCAATTATCATTGCGGTCCCGACTGAATTCAAAAACATCACTGCCTTCCTGACCGAATTGGTGAAGCAGCCCGGGAAGTTTGAGATAATTGTTGTGTTTGGGCCCGGAATTGATGATCGAGTTCCTGTTGAGGGTGACAATCGGGTCAAATTTATCTCGACCGCCTGTAATGGATATGAGGCCCAGTTAAATGCCGGCGCTGCTGTGGCCGGCGGCGATGTACTGTTTTTTCTTGATCCGGCGAGCCGGCTGCCTGAGGCGGCCATCTTGGCCATTGAGCGAAATATCGAGTTACTACCTCAAACGATTGGTGGTAATTTTCATCCAAAATTTAAGACGGCCTCGCTACTTTCAAAACTTCTCGCCCGCGCCTTAAAATGGTGGCGTTACCGGGGCTGCTACTTTCGCCACAGCGGAATCTTTATTCGCAAAGAGGTTTACGATGCCCTCGGTGGATTTCGCCCGGACACGCCTTTACCGGATTTTGATCTGGTAAAGCGGATGGAAAGCTTTGGCCCAACACTTTTTTTGCCTGAAGCGATCGTGTCCCCCAGGCCGACGGTGGGCGAAGCGCTGAGGTGGCTTACGGCCCCCATTTTGATGAGATAATATAGATCGCCGTTCTTGTTTCTAAGAGCTGGCTTTAATAACCTTGCCGGAAGCTTGACACGGCCTATGAATCGCATTGCCTGGGCTGAAGTCTTTTTTGTCTCGGCGGCCTGCTCTGGATTCCGTAAAGAATGATGTTTTGGACTTTCGAAACATGCTCTCAGGTAATTTCGTATGTATCTTGAACAACTTTCCAACGCCTTCGGTGTGTCCAGTGCTGAAGCTGACGTCCGAAAAATCATCATAGATGCAGCCGGGCCGTATGCCGACGAGTGGCGGGTCGATACGATGGGGAATCTTTTTATCACCCGTCGCAGCCGCCCGGCTCAATCAAGTGACCAACCCCGCCGGCGGGTCATGGTCACGGCTCATATGGATGAAGTCGGGTTTATGATTTCGAAAATCACCGATCGGGGTTTGCTAAAGTTTAAACCCATCGGCGGCTTCGACCGGCGGGTACTGCTGGGCAAAGCGGTGGTTGTCGGCGAATCGCGTGTACCCGGCGTGATTGGCCTCAAACCGGTCCATTTGCTCCGCCGGGGAGAGTATGACAAAGTTGACGGCCTCGATTCGATGTATATTGATGTTGGGGCTACCAATGATAAGCCCGGTAGTAACATAAAAATTGGTGATTTTGCCACCTTTGCGACACGTTTCGGTTACCTGGGTGGGCAAGCTCGACACCGGCGGGATCGAGGGCTGGTAAAGGGTAAAGCGTTTGATAACCGGGCCGGCTGCGCAGTGCTGCTGGAACTGCTCAAAAGCGATCATCCGATTGAGTTGGTGGCCGTATTTACCGTGCAGGAGGAAATCGGCTTACGTGGCGCACGCGTGGCTACCTATGCCGCTGACCCGGATATTGCCTTTGTATTAGAGTGTACGGCCGCAGATGACGGGCCGCCGGAAAAAGAGGACGCTCCTGACGGTTTCCCCCGTTTGGGTGACGGGCCGGCCATCACCGTGATGGATCGCTCCGTTATCGCCGACCGGCGCCTGATTGACGTGCTCATAAAAAGCGCCGAGAGTGAAGGCCTACCCTATCAGTTTAAGCGCCCCGGCATCGGGGGCACGGATGCCGGGGCCGTGCATTTAACCCGCCAGGGGGTGCCGTCGGCCGTGGTCAGCGTCCCGGCGCGTTATATTCATGCGCCGGCAGCGGTTTTGGACTTGGCCGACTTTTGGAATACGGTGAAATTGATGGAAGCAGCACTCCGACGTGTGGCGGAGCAGGAATTGTAACCATGCTTAAGGACCTAAATATTCACGTCCCAAATATCAACGAACGGGATCGAGTACCAA
>JBFGLD010000356.1:0-6128 GCA_041576335.1 Anaerolineae bacterium
GACCAGCAGCAGCATAAGGTCCGCGTTTCCGCCTCGACCTCGCCACCAGACGTTGATGATTTTTTTCTGGCCAAAACCGCGTTCCGGATGATAATGCAAAAACATAACCGACTTTCGCAACATAACCAGGCTGCGCATTAGATCAACTTGCTGCGTGCGGCCCTGCGGATCGCCGCTCCAGCCCAATAGGACGGCGTTCGGCTCCAACCCGCCAATGCCATGTGACTGAGCAATGGTGAGAGCGCCCTGCTTAAAGTTCTCAACGATCTCTACTTCGGCAAAGGCGGTCATCTGCCGGTCTTGAATATAGCTGCGGATATGCTTCCGGGCCGTTTCGCGGAGGCCGCGCTGGGCCAGCTCGTCAATGTCACCAACAATGACTTGAAAAAAAGTTACAATTCCCTGCCCTAAACTAAGCCATTCTGCGACCTCGGCCAGGTGCTGGCGGTTGTAAGGTTGGCCGGTGAATACGATAATATTAGGCCGCCAGTTTTTGATGTGTCGACGTTGTCCTTCCAGGTTGAGCAAGGCATACCGGCTGATGGCAAACCAGATACCGCTGCGCACGTCGCCCCAGGTACGTTTGAGCTGCCGCCGTTCGAGAAAAAAGAAAATTCCATAGCTAATGACGATAGCAACTATAGTGGCGAGCGGGTTGATCAGAAACATAGCGCCATAACAGCCAACGGCTCCTAAAATTGAAATTGACCAGGGAAGATTAAACAGCGGCCTGTAACTTGGGTTGCCCACGAGTTGTTCGATGCCGGCGACCAGGTTGATCATACCGTACGTATTCAAGAAAAACATGGTGATAACCGGGGCCACAAAGTTCAAGTCCCCCATCCAGATGACGCTTAGCGCAATGACGGACGTAACTAACACCGCCATGCGGGGTTCGGTCGGGCTGCCGAGCTGCGAGGCCAGCCAACGAGGTACAACCCGATCCCGAGCAATGGCTTGCAGCGTGCGCGGGGCAGCCAAGATGCTGCCCAAGGCTGATGAAAGCGTCGAGGCCCACACGCCGGCTAAAATCAACGGAGCCCAGATCGAGATTCGCTGCATGGCTAAGTTATCGTTAATCAAGATCTCTGGTGGGAGTTGGAAAGCAAACCATATGGCGGCTGCAATGTAGATCACGGCTGTGAAGGCGATGGAAGCCAGCGTACCAAGGGGGATACTTTTGCTGGGGTCCTTTAAATCACCGGACATGCTGGCACCGACGGCAATACCGGTAACAGCCGGGAAGAAGACGGCAAAGACGAACCAAAAATTGACCCCAGGCGAGTAATTGGGCGACATTGTAGGCGTAATCGTAGAATCCCAGCCGCTGGCAAAAAATGACACAAGTGACGCCAGCAGAATCGCGAAGATAAAAAACTGGATCTTCAGGGCAAAATCAGCTCCGGCATAAGCAATCACCCCAAAAATAAGAGTCACAATCGTGGCGATAAGGCGCGGATCGAAAGCCTGGAAAAACTCGATGCTGATCAGTGCTTCAGTGAAACCGATAATATAAAAGGCCACAGAAATGGCTTGGGATAAATAGAGCGGTAAACCAATTGCCCCGCCAATCTCCAAACCTAATGAGCGTGAAATCATGTAATATTTGCCACCTGCCTTAACCTCCATGCTGGTGGCAACCGCTGACAACGATAGGCCGGTTAACAAGGAAATAAGATTGGCGATCGCGATAATAATGAGGGCACCCCATAAACCTGCCTGACCGACAACCCACCCAATTCGTAAAAAGAGGATGAGACCCAGAATGGTAAGAACGTTTGGCGTAAACACGCCGGCAAACGTGCCGAAGCGTCCCGCTTTTCTAAGTGAGACGTTGTCGGCTATGGCTTGCTGAGCTTGGGCAGTCATGAAGTATTTTCCTCCACGAGTGTTCAAATTTGGTAGTCTGGATTTTAAAAAAATGGGTAAAATGTGAGGCTAATATGGGTGTTTCACCTCGCCGTCCAATACGGCACGCACCTTACGTGCAAGCGAGTCGGGTGTAAATGGTTTCGGCAAAAATGAAACGCTTGGGTCCAATATTCCGTCGTGAACAATCGACTTGTCAGTATAGCCTGAAATAAATAAAATCTTGATAGCTGGGTAATTCACCTTAAGCCGCTCCGCCAGAATTTGGCCCCCCATCTTGGGCAAAACCACATCTGTGAGTAACAAATGAATTGGCTGCCCGGGCTCCTGGCCGACGATGTCTAATGCATCTTCGGCGTTATGGGTGGTAAGCACCGTGTAGCCCTGTTGACGCAATATACGACTTGCCATTTCGCCTACAGCGGTTTCGTCCTCGACCAATAGAATCGTTTCTGTTCCTTGGCCTGGTTCACCGGTTTTCTCGAGGTTCAGTAATGGGTGGGTCCAGCCGGGTACACGCGGGAAATAGACTCTGAAGGTCGTACCTTGACCCGGAGTGCTGTGCACGGTTAAATGGCCGTTATTCTGTTTGACGATTCCGAAACAGGTGGAGAGGCCCAAACCGGTTCCCTGCCCGACCTCTTTCGTGGTAAAAAATGGCTCAAATATGCGCCGTTTTACCTCTTCGGTCATTCCGGTACCGCTATCGCAAACCGTCAGCACAACGTAATCACCTGGACTTATTTCGGTGTATGGGTCGACATATGGCTGATTAAAGGTGACATTAGCCGTCTCTATGGTTATTAATCCACCGGCGGGCATGGCATCACGTGCATTTACCGCCAGGTTGATCAAGACTTGCTCAAGTTGACCCGGGTCAATTGTTACGGATCCCAAATCCGGAGCAGCGTGCGTTACCAATTCAATCGCTTCCGGTATTAGCTGTCGAAGTAGAGCGTTTGTTCTTAATACCATTTCATTTAAGTTGAGCACCCTGGGACGCATCACCTGATGCCGGGTAAAGGCTAACAACTGCTGCGTCAGGCCGGTCGCCCGTTGCGTAATTTTTTGAATGCCCTGTAGATCTTTGTATGCCGGGTGTTCCGAGGGTAATGCCTCCAGAGCCAAGCTGGTATAGCCCATCATAGCCGTCAACATATTGTTGAAGTTGTGGGCAACGCCGCCTGCCAATTGACCTACAGCCTCCATTTTTTGAGCTTGACGCAACTGCTCTTCCAACTGTTTGCGCTCAGTAATGTCTTCGTTGAGGGCAACCAACTGAACAATTTCACCCTGGAGGTTTCGCACCGGAAAAAAGGTAACCGCTAGGATATGTTTTTGATGCATTTGGGCAAAGCGGGGATCGGCTTGTTTGGGGTCAAAGAGGACTTCGGGTAGATGAACCACGTGACCGGTAAGGACATGCCGGAAAGCCTCCTGCGTTCCAACCTGCTCGGCCATCGGATCAATAAACAGGTTGTAACGGCCAATTAATTGTTCAGGCTTGTCTACACCAAAAATGCGCATATGGGCCTTGTTAACGTCGATACATTGCCCCTGCGTATCGAATACCTGTACGCCAATCGGAAGCTGCTGGATCAAACTTTGCAGCGTATCCCGTGAGATAGCAATTGCATCTTTGGCTTCCTTAAGCTCGGTGACGTCACGACTTACGCCGACGAGCCCTATAATTTTTTGCCGGCTATCTTGGAGCGGTACTTTGGTGGTAAGAAGCCATTTTTTGGTATCTGTAGCGGCAACGTAAGCTTCCTCTTCTCTGTTAATGAGCGGCTGCCCGGATCGGAGAAGGCTTTGCTCATCCGCACGGTACTTTGCTGCTAATTCGGCGGGTAAGAGATCAAAATCGGTTTTTCCCCTAAGTTCTTGCTGGGTCGTGACTCCCAGATAACGTAAGGAGGCACTATTATTTATAATAAAGCGCCCTTCATTGTTTTTTACATAAATATGATCCGGAATATGGTCTATCAGGCTTCGCATCATATTTCGCTCTTCGATGAGCGTTTGCTCAAATTGCTCACGCTTTTTGATTTCAAGCTCGAGTTGTTGCTTTATCCGCTCGGTTTCATGAAGCCGGGCCTCTAACTCGGCAACACGCTGACGTAAGCTGATCAGCTCGGCCGCTTGCTGTGGATTCGTTTTTGCTGCGTCTCTCATCAAGCGATGTCCCTGGGTCATAGATGTGTCATCAGTATACCATAAACTTGCAGGTAATTCTTCTTTCAACTATAAAAAACAAGCCTTCCTAATTGAATAGCCATCATCCCTTGGATGGCCAAATCTAAGCCAACTCTGAAGGCTACTATATGCGGCCTATTTATGCAAGGTGGTCTGTCAATAGGGTGTGTCCAGAATTTTAGGCGAGTTTCAGTAGTACCAGACTGGCCCAGTCTTATCCTAAAATTTCGGACAGACCCAGTCAATATTTCACCTGCATTGAATGGTCCATTCCCTTTTTTGACTTTGCCATTGAACAATGTTTTGACAACTCTCCGTGAATCCGCTTGCCGGCAGCCTGGCAACACTCGCTCTTATCCGGTCCATATGAGTGATTATACCAAATCGTGGCCGAATCCTTTGTTTTGTAAATATTCTCACAGATTGTGGCCGATTTTTGGGTAAACTTATAGACGTTTGTTCTTTAAATGAGGCGCTAACCTCCCCAATACCCGGATTTCGCAAGCAATTGGGCTAGGCCTGAGAAGGAAATTGATTCAATGAGTGAAATTTTTGATCTGATTATTATCGGCGCTGGTTCGGGTGGTTTGACCGCGGCTCAGTTTGCCCGACAATTGGGAGCCAAGGTCGCTTTGATCGAGAAAGACCGAATTGGTGGCGACTGTACCTGGACCGGTTGTGTTCCGAGTAAAGCGCTGCTTAAAGCGGCTAAAGTTGCTTATCACGTTCGCACCGCGTCAGATTATGGCATTTGCACCCAGCCGCCTGACGTTCATATGGGCAAACTGCGCGATTATATCAGACAGGTTATCGGCGAAGTCTATCAACACGAAACGCCCGAAAGTTTAATGCACAACGGCATAGAGGTTGTGCTCGAATCGGCTCGATTTGTAGCGACCCAAACCATCCAAGCCGGCAGCCGAACGATGTCGGCTAAGAAGTTTATTATTGCCACAGGCGCGCAGCCTTTTATCCCACCAATTCCGGGCCTCCAGGAGGTGCCTTACCGGACCTATCTTGATATTTTTGATAATGATTACCTTCCGGATCGATTTGTCGTTATTGGTGCCGGGCCTATCGGCGCAGAAATTGCCCAAGCTTATCAACGCCTGGGATCACAGGTTACTTTAATAGACATCGGCTTATTGCCTCGGGAGGAGCCGGAGGTGGCCGAAGTGATCGGCACCGTATTCGCTCGGGAAGGACTTCAGTTTGTTAAGGGTCTCGTTAACTCTGCTCGCCGCGAAGGGAATGAAATTGTCCTGAACATCAAGGAGCATGAGTGCCGGGGGGATATGCTGTTGGTGGCCGTGGGCCGGGCACCTAATATAGCCGGCCTTGATTTGGAGCAGGCCGGCGTAATCTACTCGGACAAGGGTATTCCTGTCGATAAATATTTGCGGACAAATATGAAACACATCTACGCCGCCGGCGACTGCGTGGCCGGCAATCACCAGTTCACGCATGTGGCCGGGTGGCAAGCCTTTCAAGCAGCCCGTAATGCGCTGCTGCCGTTCAACGACCGCGGTTTTAGCGACGTGGTGCCCTGGACCACGTTTACCGACCCGGAAGTGGCTCACGTTGGTCTGACTGAGGCCGAGGCGCGCGAGGCGTATGGCGATGCTGTTCGGGTAGCCTTCTGGCCAATGGCCCGCACCGATCGTGCCGTGAGCGATAACGACCAGGATGGTTTCATCAAGGTCATGCACAAAAAAAACGGGAAAGTGTTAGGTGCCACCATTGTGGCTGCCCGGGCCGGAGAGACCATCACCGAGTTTGCTGTGGCGATCAAGCATGGCCTTAAACTTATCGATTTGGCCAATGTCATCCATGCCTACCCGACCTATTCTATTGCGAATATGCAGCTAGCCGGCACCGCAACCATTAACAACCTCCTCGACAGCGCCTTGGGTAAGATTTTGCTGCAAGTGTCCAAACTGACTCGCTAACGTGGAGTTTGATTTTTCTATCGTAACTTCAAAAAGGAGAAACAATGCAATCCACACTAAAAACCTCAGTCCCTACCACACCCACTAATCGGGACCCAAAACAGGATGCTGATA
>JBFGLD010000357.1:0-6123 GCA_041576335.1 Anaerolineae bacterium
GCGGCCTCCGGCCTTGTCATCGCACCCTATCTCACAACCCGGCCTTTCATAGCAGCGCGAGCCAAGTTAAAAAAGATGCCTGCTTCTCAACTTGTGGCCGGCGTCATTGGTTTGGCTGTTGGTCTGGGGGTGGCAGCGCTTCTGTTCGCCCCGCTGTCTTCGTTACCGGAACCTTATGGCAACGTTTTGCCCGTTGCCGTCAGCATCCTTTTTGGGTATGTTGGGATGGCCGTTATGGTGATGCGACAAAGAGATATTTTTGGCGCAATAGGGCCGCGCTTGTCTACAGGCGGCTCTTTTCTGGACCTTGGCCGGCGAACATCAGACGATGTGGTTCTGCTCGATACCAGTGTAATTATCGATGGGCGAATTGCCGATATTAGCCAAACGGGGTTTATTCGCAGCACTATGCTGGTACCAAACTTTGTCTTGAATGAGCTGCAGCATATTGCCGACTCTTCCGACCCACTTCGCCGTAATCGGGGCCGGCGGGGTTTGGACTTGCTGCGACGTTTGCAGGAGGAATCACTCACGCCGGTGCAAATAACCGATATCGATATTGAAGGGGTGCCGCAGGTCGATGATAAATTGGTGATGGTAGCCAAACAGCTTGGCTGTCCGATCATTACCAATGATTTCAACCTTAATCACGTCGCTAAGCTGCAGGGTGTGGTCGTGTTAAACATCAATGAACTGGCCAACGCAGTCAAAACAGTGATCTTGCCTGGAGAGACAATGGACGTTAAAATTATCCAAGAAGGTAAAGAGCGAGACCAAGGTGTTGGTTATCTGAGCGATGGTACAATGATCGTCATCGAAAATGGTAAACAGTCCATCACTCGCACCGTAGAAGTGGAAGTAACCAAAGTATTACAAACGAGCGCAGGTCGAATGATATTTGCTAAAATGGATAAGTAAATCATGGCCCTACGAGTTTTTAACTATCTGACCCGCAGAGAAGAAGAATTTCAGCCAATACATCCAGGCTTTGTAGGAATGTATGTATGTGGACCCACCGTCTATGGCGATGCGCATATCGGGCATGCCAAAGTTTATGTCACATTCGACGTTATCCACCGCTACCTGGAATTTCTAGGCTACAGGGTGCGTTATGTGCAAAATATAACTGACGTCGGTCATCTGGTAGGGGATGGTGACATCGGCGAAGACAAGATAGGGCGGCAGGCCCGGCAAGAGCAAATTCAGCCAATGGAGATTGTCGAATCATATACGCGTAACTATTTTCGGGATATGGACATGCTCAATATCTTGCGCCCTGATATTTCTCCTCGCGCCAGCGGGCATGTGCCGGAACAGATCGAGTTGGCCCAGTTACTTATTGAAAAAGGATACGCTTACGTGAGTAACGAAAACGTGTACTTCTCCGTGTCTAGCTGGCCTGCGTATGGAAAACTATCTCGGCGTAAGATTGATGACTTGGAAGAAGGAGCCCGATTGGAAATATCACCCGATAAACGGGACCCGCGCGATTTCGCCGTCTGGCGCGCAGCTGCGCCGGAACATCTTATGAAATGGAATAGTCCTTGGGGCAGCGGTTTCCCGGGCTGGCACGCCGAATGTACGGTGATGGCTCGCAAATATCTGGGGTTACCCTTTGATATCCACGGCGGCGGCTTAGAAAATATCTTCCCCCATAACGAAAGCGAAATCGCTCAAAGCGAGGCCGCGTATGGGGGGAAATTTGCCCGCTACTGGCTGCTTAATAATTTGGTCACCATTGATGGAACCAAAATGGGCAAGAGTTTGGGCAATTCGCTTACGGTGCAGGAGGCGCTTACCGGGGACAGCCCCAAATTATCTCAAGGTTACCCGCCCATGGCGCTGCGCTTTTTCATCTTGAGCAGTCACTACCGCCAAACCACCGATTTTACAGACGAAGCCTTGAAAGGGGCGGCCAAAGGCTTTGAACGCTTGTCGAACACGGTAGCCCTGGTACGGCAGCAGTTAGCTAAAGCCGGTGGTGCAGCGGACGCGGATGCCGGCCCCTTCTCATCCGTCATCGAGCAGCACAAGGCTCGCTTTTTGGAGGCAATGGATAACGACTTCAATACGCCTCAGGCGCTGGCAACCCTCTTTGATTTTAACAAAGCCGTCAATTCGTTACTGAACAGTGGTGATACTGTCACTACCGGTACTCTTAAGGCCATCGACGAAACCTATCGGTCCCTCGGAAACGACATATTGGGTTTAATCCCCGATGAAATAATTGGGATGGACGCCGCGGGCTCGCGAGGCTTGGAAGAAGATCTGATCCGCATGTTGGTTGACCTGCGAGCGGCCGCCCGCCAGAATAAAGATTTTGCGACCAGCGATGCCATTCGCGATCGGCTGGCTGTCCTCGGCGTCAGCTTGGAAGATCGGCCTGACGGTACGGTTTGGAAGATATCTGCTTAATAAATGAGCGAAATGCTTTATGGACGTAACGCCGCCCGGGAGTGTTTACGGGCACGGCGCCGTCACGTGCACAAGGTGATGATTGCAGATAAACTGGAGCCTTCGGCGATTATCGAAGAAATTATAGCTCTAGCTGCAGAAATAAAAATCCCCGTACAACGTGTTGGCCGCCACAAGCTGGATGCCATAGCCAAGCATCACCAGGGCGTTGTTTTGAAGGTGGGGCGTTATCCAACTATTTACATTGAGGACATTTTGGCTCGGGCAGCCAAATTAGAGGAACGCCCCTTTCTCGTCGCGCTGGACCACCTTGAAGATCCCCATAACCTGGGGGCAGTACTTCGAACCGCCGAAATTGTGGGAGTACACGGCTTAATCATCCCCACACAGCGCGCTGCCGGCGTCACGCCCGCTGTGGTCAGCGCCTCGGCCGGGGCGGCTGAGCACGTTTTGGTTGCTCAAGTGCCAAACATAGTACAAGCTCTAAAAAAGCTTAAACAGGCTGATGTTTGGGTTGTTGGCGTAGAAAGCATTCAGGAGGCCATGCCATATCATCAAGCCAGTCTGACCGGGGCTACTGTTGTCGTCATCGGCAGCGAGGGCAGGGGCTTGAGCCGCTTAGTCAAGGACACCTGCGATTTTTTGATTAGATTACCGATGCGGGGCCGAATTGGGTCGCTCAACGCCTCGGTGGCCTGCGGTTTAGTTCTTTATGAAGTTTGGCGGGCGCGTGGGTTTCATTAAACAAGTAAATATAGTTAACTAATTTGACTCTTGGGCCATTATCAGTATACTAAACTTTTGCACGGCGACATAGCGCCGTGCTTTTAAATTGAGCAAGGAGGGGTGCCCGAGTGGTTAAAGGGGGCTGACTGTAAATCAGCTGCGTTACGCTACGGCGGTTCGAATCCGTCCTCCTCCATTAACCAGCAGGCAGTGAGTGTCTCCTTACTGCCTGCTTTCCGCGTATTGTCCGGGTAATTTTTGTTAGATCACTTAAGGAGACCAAGAGGAAATGGCAAAAGCAACATTTGTAAGAGATAAACCGCATGTGAATGTGGGCACGATCGGGCACGTCGACCATGGCAAGACGACGTTGACGGCGGCGATCACGAAAGTATTGGGGATGAAAGGGTGGGCTAATTATCGGGCGTTTGACCAGATCGATAACGCGCCGGAAGAGAAAGCGCGGGGGATCACGATCGCGATCGCGCATGTAGAATACCAGACCGAGCAGCGGCACTACGCCCATGTGGATTGTCCGGGGCATGCGGACTACATCAAGAACATGATCACCGGGGCGGCGCAGATGGATGGGGCGATTTTGGTGGTGTCGGCGCCGGATGGGCCGATGCCGCAGACGCGGGAGCACATCTTGCTGGCGCGGCAGGTGGAAGTGCCGGCGATGGTGGTATTTTTGAACAAAGTGGATATGATGGATGATGAAGAGTTGTTGGAGTTGGTGGAGTTAGAGCTGCGGGAATTATTGAGCGACTATGAATTTCCGGGGGATGAGCTGCCGATCATCCGGGGGAGTGCGCTGCAGGCATTGGAGAGCAGTGCGACGGAGCCGGGGCATGAGGATTATGAGGCGATCTGGGCGTTGATGAAGGCGGTGGATGAATACATTCCGACGCCGGAGCGCGAAGTGGACAAGCCGTTTTTGATGCCGGTGGAAGATGTATTCAGCATCAAAGGGCGGGGGACAGTGGCGACGGGACGGGTGGAACGAGGCCGGATCCGGGTGAATGAGGAAGTGGAGATCGTGGGATTGAAAGAGACGCGGAAAGTGGTTTGCACCGGGGTGGAGATGTTCCGGAAGATCTTGGATGAGGGACTAGCCGGGGACAACATCGGGGTACTGCTGCGGGGAGTGAACCGGGATGAGATTGAACGGGGCCAGGTGTTGGCGGCGCCCAGGAGCATCACCCCGCATACCAAGTTTGAGTGTGAAGTGTATGTGTTGCGCAAGGAAGAAGGGGGTCGGCACACGCCGTTTTTTGCGGGGTATCGACCGCAGTTTTACATCCGGACGATGGATGTGACCGGGTCGGTGACCTTACCGGACGGGGTGGAGATGGTGATGCCCGGGGACAATGTCAACTTGATGGTTGAGTTGATTGTGCCGGTGGCTTTGGAAGTGGGCAGCCGGTTTGCCGTGCGGGAAGGTGGTCGGACGGTTGGCGCAGGTGTTATCACCAAAATCCTCGAGTAATCCTTTTTATTAAATGCTCGAAGCGACTTCATAAGTAACGCCTGACTTTTTGTAGAAAGGAGTCAGAGGGTAGGGAGCTAATAAGGCATCTCTTGCCCTCTATTTTGAAGAGTAGATTATGGCTAAAAAAGCGGTACGTATCGTTGTAACATTGGCATGTACAGAATGTGGCGAACGCAGCTACACCTCGGAAAAGAATCGTCGTAACGATCCAAATCGTCTCGAGTTACAAAAATATTGCCCGCGCTGTCGAGCCCACAAATTACATCGGGAAACGAAGTAATCAAACGTTATGATTGACCACCACCACGACAATGATGACGTGGTCGGGAGGCATCAAGAGGAGCAAGTGCTAAGTTGGCAAAGTCAAAATCAAGTACGACATCAGTATCAACCCGAGAAGAAAATGCCATTGTCAAATATTTTAAGGAGACGCGGGCAGAACTTCGCAAGGTTACCTGGCCAACTCGGGAGGAAACCAAAAACCTAACCCTGATTATCGTCGTTGTGACCGTCGGGATGGCTATATTTCTGGGGCTGCTGGATTATATTTTTCAACAGGTTTCAAGCGGTGTTATCCTAGGTCAGCTCGTATGGATTATAGCGGCGATTGTTTTTCTTGTAAGCGGTGCTGCGGCCTTCTACTTTAACAATCAGCAGGAATAATGTTTCGGTATTTTGCAATGTTGTTTAGCGCTAGCTCAAGGGATGGGGATTATGGCTGATGAAATTTTAGAAAAGGATGATGTTACTACCGAATCGCCGGAGGAAGAGAGTGTGGCCCCGGTTGAAAGCGCGTCCGGAGAAGAGGAAAGCGAAGAAAAACTACCTCGACCAGAGGGAACGGAGTGGTATGTTGTCCACAGCTACTCGGGCTATGAAAATAAGGTTCAGAAAAATTTGTACCACCGGATCGAGTCGATGGACATGCAGGATAAGATTTTTCAAGTCGTTGTGCCAACTGAGGAAGAGGTTGAACTTAGGGATGGTCACCGACGTACGGTAGAGCGACGTGTGTTCCCCGGCTATATCCTGGTGGAAATGCTCCTCGATGAAGACTCGTGGTATGTTGTGAGGAATACGCCCGGAGTCACCGGCTTCGTCGGTTCCGGTAATAAACCGACCGCCTTGCGCCCGGATGAAGTTGATAAAATACTAAAGCGCATGGAAGCAGAAGCGCCTAAAATTAAAGTTAACTTCAAAGTCGGTCAAAAAGTGCGAATTGTCGAGGGGCCGTTTGAGGACTTTATGGGTACGGTTGACGAAATTGATGCAGAACGAGCACGTGTACGGGTACTGGTTAACTTCTTTGGTCGAGAAACGCCGATAGAACTTGACTTTTTACAGGTGGAACGAACTTAAATCTAACGATCTCGGATCGATAAAATGGGAAGGATACGCTATGGCTAAAAAAGTGAAAGCTGTCGTAAAGCTACAGATTTCGGCAGGTAAAGCGAACCCAGCCCCGCCGGTTGGGACGGCGTTGGGTCCCC
>JBFGLD010000358.1:0-6117 GCA_041576335.1 Anaerolineae bacterium
CAATTGATGATGGATGAGAAATTGATTGCCAAATGTCCAATTGAGTAAGCTCAAGGCTAAGATTTCCGGGAAGTGGAATTTGCACCTGAAATAGTACGGACGACACACTACGCAGCACGTCCATAGTCCGTAGTGCGTAAACCTTGGATTGGTCCACTAAAAAGAACTATCAAAGAACGTGTTTCTAAAATGGAGGTAAAGATGTATGACCTAATAATCGTTGGAGGTGGGCCGGCAGGGTTAACCGCAGCTATTTACGCCGTTCGAAAACGCCTGAATGTTTTGCTGGCCAGTGAAGACTTGGGCGGCAAAACCAACTATCATATGGTTCTACCCTGGATAGAAACACACCAGGTTATTCGCGGCGTGGAGGTCGTTGATAAGTTCCGACGCGAACTGCAATATTTGGATTTTGCCCACCGTCTCGAGCCGGTAGAGTCGGTCTCCAAAAACAATAACACATTTTCCGTTAAAATGGCCGGCGGCGCCAAGCTGGCGGCCAAAAGTGTCATTTTAGCCACCGGCTCACGCGTTAAGCATTTGAACGTGCCCGGGGAGCAGGATTATCTGGGCCGGGGCTTGAGCTATTCTGCCATCAGCTATGCACCCCTGTTTCTGGGTAAGCATACCACCGTCATTGGCGACGGTATGTTGGCCCTCCGGGCAGTCGGCGAACTAATCCAGATTGCGGCGTCGGTACATCTGGTGGCACCAACTCACGGGGCGCTGGAGACGCCGCTGGCCAAGAAGCTGTTAAGTGACAGGCTGAAAGTTGTCGTTCTGGAAGGACACCAAGTTAAAGCCATCCGCGGAAATGGTTTTGTCGAGCGCGTGATTTTAGACACGCCGGAGGGCAAGGAGGCCGAAATCGGTACGGATGGCGTCTTTGTGGAGTTGGGCTTGTTACCTAATTCTAGCCTGGTTGAGGGGCTGGCCGAATTCGATAACCAAGGGCGGGTAATCATCGATAATCGAAACCGAACCAACTGCCTCGGTCTGTTTGCCGCCGGCGATGTGACCAACGCTTACGCCGAACAGGTCCTGATTGCGGTTGGCGAAGGCGTCAAGGCAGCCCTGAGTGCTTACGAGTATCTGCTGGCAACGTTATAAGGGCGACCACTAGTCACAAGTCGCGGGCGGACGTGGATATATAAGCAGGTGAAGCTGTGCCGGCTGTCAATTCGACCGCCGTTTGAGCGACTCTGGAATTACGACATAGATCGGAACGGCAAACATCATGACGCGCATCGTAATCTTTGGCGACCTGCACGCGAACTGGGAAGCCTTACTGGCCCTACAACGGGCGGAGCGTCGCCCGGACATGATTTTGTGCCTGGGCGACATCGTCGGCTACGGCCCCGATCCCAAGTTGTGTCTTGATTCGATCAGAACGGCGGCAGCTCATCTCATTAGCGGGCAGCACGACGCGGCCGTGGGCGGCAGCCACAATTTTGACGAGGCGGACGAACTGGCGCAGGCGACTTGGGCTTACACCCGATCGGTGTTACCGCAGCAAGACCGGGATTATCTGGCCTGGCTGCCTAAAACAATGAACATTGACATTGCCGGCACACGCTTCTATTTGACCCGCTTGGGGCCTGACAACCGTCAAACGGAAACGCACACCTTGATTACAATGCCCCAAGAGGAACTGCGGAAACAAGTTGGCAACGTTGAGGCTGATGTTATCTTATTGGGGGGGCCGCACGCGCCCGCTCTGCGGCAAATTGATCAGCGGCTGATCGTTTGTCCGGGTAGTTTAGGACAACCACGTTACGGCGTACCCGACCCAACCTTCGCAGTTTGGGAAGATGGTCACCTGCAAGTTCATCACCTGCACTACCAATTCCGGACGACGCTCTGCAAATTGTCACTTATGCCGTTGGACCCGGAACATATCTTACAGCTGCAGCTAACGCTGCGCACGGGTGGGTTGAATTAGGAAAGAGACCATACTAGGGCAGTTATAACCATTTCCCGGCAATTTGGCAGTGGCGGCGCTGCAATCGCTGCCCTAGTCTGCAAAAGGTTAGGCTTTGCCTACTTTGATAAAAGACTGATGGCCCAAGTGGCCCACGAGGCAGGTCTTTCAGAACAAGAGATTGTGGATTATTCAGAGGATAACTATAAAGTATAGAAAAGACGCTGACGCTTTGAAGGAGAACCAGATGCGCATTTTGGCGGTTATTTCAGGAGAATACGGCCAGCGGCACGTGGCCAACCTGGGCCAATACGGTCCCGCGGCCTGGACAATTAACGTCTGGCAAGCGCCGGCGGTATTACCGCTGGTTATAGACTATCCCGAGGATTACGTACCGGACACGCTGCCGCCAACCGACCTGATCTTGGCCTGTGGTGAACAGCGCGGCATTGCCGAACTGCTGCCCGACGTGGCTCGGGTAACCGGTGCACGGGCCGTGATTGCGGCGATAGATAACGAAGCCTGGCTGCCGCGAGGGCTGGCTCGCCAACTGCGAGGCTGGCTTGAAGACATGCACGTGGCCTGTGTCACACCTAAACCCTTGTGTTCACTAACCGAGAGCCACTATATGATCGGACGCCGCCGGCGCATTGACTATACCGACCCGCTCATTGCCGAATTTGCCCACTATTTTGGCCGGCCGGAGCTGCGCCTGACGATAGATCCGCAAACGCGGCACATCACTGCGGCCGAAGTTGCACGCGATGCTGTCTGCGGCTGTGCCCGACACGTTGCGCAGGGATTGGTCGGGCTCGCGGTTGACGAAGCCGAACAGAAGGCAGGGCTGCTCCATCACCACTATCCCTGCCTGGCCAGCATGGGTATCGACGCCGATTATGGCGATACGTTGATGCACATCTCCGGCAACTTGATCAAAGACAATGTTCGGCAGCAGCTAACGCCGTTTAAGCCCGTTCAATATATAGCGCCGGGCAACCGCAGCGACTAGCGATGAGTCGGAACCGGGATGGGGGTGAGTCTAATTAACCCAATTTGGCACTCCCGGCTTATGGATGAAAAATAATGGCTTTATATCTGCAACTTGCGATAGCCCTGGTCATTCTGATCACGGCGGCGAAAGTGGGAGGCTATCTCAGTCTCAGGCTGGGCCAGCCGTCCGTCCTGGGCGAACTGATGGCGGGCTTAATATTAGGCCCCTCGCTCCTCGATTTTTTGCACTGGCCACTTTTTGCCGACCAACACCTGGGCGAAACAATCGCCGGCCTGGCCGAGCTCGGGGTGCTGCTGCTGATGTTTATTGCCGGCTTGGGATTGCACATCTCCGATTTAAAAAAATCGGGCAAGGTAGCCGTTTTAGCCGGAACGTTGGGCGTTTTGTTCCCGGTAGCCATGGGCTATGCCCTGGGCCGTGGTTATTCGATGACTACACTATCGGCGATTTTCATTGGTCTGATTTTAGCGGCAACCAGCGTTAGTATTTCGGCTCAAACCTTGATGGAGTTAAAAGTCCTGCACAGCCGCGTCGGAACGACGCTGTTAGGGGCAGCCGTTTTCGACGATATTCTGGTTGTGCTGGGCTTATCGGTATTGGTAGCCCTCACCGACGACGCGGCTGGCGGTTTCGGCCGCGTCGGGGTAATTATGCTGCGCATGGGATCGTACTTCATTGTCGCGACCCTGCTTGGCTTGTGGCTGATACCTAAATTGAGCCGAATGATTGATAATCTTCCGATAAGCCAGGGGTTAATCGCCTTTACTTTTGTCATGCTGTTGCTCTATGCCTGGGCAGCCGAAGCGTGGGGCAGCATGGCTGCCATCACCGGCGCGTTTCTGGCCGGCCTGCTGTTTACCCGCAGCCCCCTCAAAGATCGAATTCAATCAGGATCGTCTACCCTGGCTTATGGCGTTTTTGTGCCAATCTTTTTCACCAATGTCGGGCTGTCCGCTAACGCCCGACAACTAACGGGCGACAACATATGGCTCGTCCTGTCGCTGATCGCGGTAGCTGTGATCAGCAAAGTGCTGGGGGCAGGGTTGGGTGCCCGCTTGGGGGCATTCAGCCCTAAAGAAGCCGTTCAACTTGGGGTCGGCATGGTATCTCGCGGGGAAGTGGGTCTGATTGTCGCCTCGCTGGGAATTGCGAAGCGTATTATTTCTCCGCAAGTCTTTTCGGGGGTCGTCGGCGTGGTTATCGTGACGACGCTGCTGACGCCGCCGCTGCTGCGGTGGGCCTTTTCCGGCGGTACGATGTCGATGCCTCAGGCGAGGCCATCTTAGCGATGGGAGGGTAATAATGGCCTACCTGGTGGTGTTAGTTCTCGATAAGTCGGATCAATGTAGTTCCATTTTGGATGCCTGGGAGTCGGCCGGAGCAAAGGGCATTACCATTATCGAAAGCACCGGTCTGGGCCGGGTGCGCCGGGCGGCCCTGCGCGACGACTTGCCGCTCATGCCCAGTTTGCACGATTTGCTGCGGGGTGCGGAAAGTAATCACCGGACTTTGTTTTCGGTTGTAGACAGCCAGGTCCAGGTCGACGATTTGATCGCAGCCACGCAGGTCGTGACCGGCGATTTGGCCCAACCTGATACCGGGTTAATGTTCGTCGTGCCGCTGCTCCAGGTATTGGGACAGCCGGCAGCAGAAAATTTACAAAAACGTGACCAAGATAAAGTGGGAGGCTATTCACCTGACTGAGTTTGGATAAAGACCTGGCCGGTTTCAAGCCAAGCGAGCGGCTAGGTCTGGACGCAGTCCCTGGAAAGGTAGAACTATGCCAAAAATTGCAGTTACGGGCAAAGGCGGCGTGGGCAAAACCACCTTGGCCGCCTTGCTGGCAATGATATATGCCGAAGCCGGGCATCCTGTCATCGCCATCGACGCGGATCCGGCTGCCAGCCTGGCTTATGCCCTGGGTATACCGCCGGAATTGGCTGAGCAGGTCCGGCCTATTACCGAGATGGAAACGCTCATTTTTGAGCGAACCGGGGCTAAACCCGGCACAACGGGGGGCTTCTTTAAACTCAATCCCCGGGTAGACGATATCCCCGAGCGCTTCAGTCTGCTTTATCGAGGCGTTCGGCTCCTACAGTTGGGAACGATTAGTAAGGGAGGCAGCGGCTGCATCTGCCCCGAAAGCGCAATACTCAAATCGCTGGTGACACACATTATCCTCTACCGAGACGAAGTGATGATTTTAGATATGGATGCGGGTGTTGAGCATTTGGGGCGGGCCACCGCCGGCAGTGTCGACGCTTTTCTGATCGTGGTCGAGCCGGGCTGGCGCAGCCTGAGCACTGCTAAAAATATCCGCCAGCTGGCCGCCGACATTGGCGTCAGAGATTGTTATGTCGTTGCCAACAAAGTGCGCAGTGAGGCCGACCGTGACTTTATTCGCCGTAATTTACCGGCGAGCCTGCCGGTCATCGGGTTTTTGCCGGCTAATCCAAAGGCTATCGAAGCCGATATGCGCGGCGAGGGCATCTTCGACACCGTACCGGAACTGGTAGAGGAAGCACGCCGGCTTGTGACCGCTTTTGATCGGGCAGTCGTAAAATAAGGAGGGCCAAATGGGTGATTCTAGCTCACCTTTACAAGCTATCAACCAAAAAGAGTTAGATTTGAGACGCCGGCTTGAGGCAGCCCAGCTTCAGGCTGAGTCGCTGCGACAGGCAGCCCGGACAGAGGCGGCGCAGTTAATTGATCAGGCCGATCGAAAAGCGCGCGTTGAAGCTGAGGCGCTTTACCAACAGGGGATCGAACAGGCTCGCCAGGAAGCCGAGGCACGCGTGGCCAAGGGGGACAAGCAAGCCGCCGCACTACGTCGCCGGGCAATGGCTGAGTTAGACAAAGCAGCCCGCAAAATTGTTGAGCTGGTTCTACCAAAAAACCTTGGTTGCCCCGACGAGATGCAAACGGAGCTAACAAATGTTTCTGATCAAGTCAGGAGTCGCTGAACATGCTGCTGCCAATGACTAAAGTCCAAATTGTCGGTACCAAACGGTATCTGGCCAAAACGATTCCTCTTCTGCAGCGGATGGGCGCCGTTCAAATCGAATTGTGGCGCGAGACCAGAGCCCTATCACAACAGCGATTGAGCCACGACGACGAGGCCATCAACCTGCGCGAGCGCCTGGCCTACCTGGCCACGCAGGTTGATGCCATTTTGGCCGCGCTG
>JBFGLD010000359.1:0-6113 GCA_041576335.1 Anaerolineae bacterium
ACGTGGTGAATACGGCTGCCGAGGCAATCGCACCGCTGCTCGAACAGATTACAGGCGGGCGGGTCAACCTGAGGATTGTGTCCAATCTAACCGACCGCCGCACGGCCCGGGCCGAGTGTCTCATTCCCGTTGAGCAGTTGACGAAAAATGAGATACCCGGCACAGGCGTCGCCCGAGCTATTTTTGAAGCCTGGGCCATGGCCGCCGTCGATCCCTACCGGGCAGCAACCCACAATACGGGGATTATGAACGGGATTGATGCTGTCGCCGTCGCCACCGGTAATGATTGGCGGGCTATCGAAGCGGGGGCACACGCCTATGCGGCTCGAACTGGCCAGTACAGCAGCTTAACAACATGGTCACTTACCTCTCAAAATGAGGCCAATAATAGTGACCAACAAATTGAGTTCCTGCGTGGGGAATTAGAAATGCCGCTAAGCGTGGGCGTCGTCGGCGGCGCTACCAAAGCGCATCCTACGGCTCGCGTTGCGTTGAAAATATTAGGGCAGCCTGACGCACAGACCTTATCCGAGATTATGGTAGCCGTGGGCCTGGCTCAAAATTTAGCTGCTCTTCGAGCTTTAGCTACTGAAGGTATTCAACGCGGTCATATGCGTCTGCACGCACGTCAAGTCGCTTTGGCCGCTGGCGCTCAGGGCGCACAAGTGCAGGAAATTGCTAACAGATTAGTTGCGGAAAAAAACATTCGCGAAGAGCGAGCGCGGGAGTTAATGGCCAGCACGCGTGAGCGTGTTGATAGCCGCGGATAGAGCTGAAGCAAAGCCGGTTGACAAATATTCGCAGATAAATAACTTGACAAAATATTGACAAATGTGATAAAATAATAGACAAAATATTGACGTTAGTGAGTATGTACTTATTTGGCGGTACCATGGTGCAGTACCCAAATTTCGAGCGAACCAATTTGTGCAGTTCATTTTGGAGTGAATAATGCCCATAATGAGACCCAGAACCGGAACCGGCATTGTCGGTTACGGGAGCTACATTCCCAAATATCGATTACCTGTCAGCGAAGTGGCTCAGGTATGGGGCAATGGCGGAAGCCTACCCATTATTGAAAAAGCCGTCGCTGGATCGGACGAGGACACGATGACCATCGGTCTTGAGGCAGCGCGCAATGCTCTAGCCCGGGCTCAGATAGATCCGCAGGAGATTGGTGCGGTTTGGGTTGGAAGTGAAAGTCACCCATATGCGGTCAAACCCACCAGCACCATTATAGCCGAGGCCATTGGGGCTACGCCACATACCGAAGCTGCTGATTGGCAATTTGCCTGTAAAGCCGGTACCGAAACGATACAGGCGGCTATTGGCTTTGTCGCCGGCGGCATGGCGCATTACGCCCTGGGGATCGGTGCTGACACCGCTCAAGGCCGTCCTGGGGACGCGTTGGAATACACCGCAGCAGCCGGGGGAGCTGCCTTCATAATCGGTCCGGCAGAAGAGAGCCTGGCCATGTTTGAAGCTAGCTACTCTCACGTAACGGATACGCCCGATTTCTGGCGACGCCCCACAACGCACTATCCCAGTCACGGACACCGCTTCACCGGTGAGCCGGCCTATTTTCACCATTTAATGGCGGCCGCTCAAGAGTTAATGAGCGAGCTGGGCTATACTGCCAAAGATTTTGAACAAGTGATCTTGCATCAACCCAACAAGAAATTTCCCGAGCGGGCAGCAGCGATGCTCGGGTTTGAAAAGGAACAGTGGCATACCGGCCTGCTGGCTCCTGTAGTCGGGAACACTTATGCCGGTGCGAGCATCTTGGGGCTAACCGCAGTCCTCGATATAGCCAAACCCGGTGATAGACTTTTGTGCGTCTCTTTTGGATCAGGCGCAGGCAGCGATGCCTTCTCCATTGAAGTAACTGGCGCCATTACGGGCAAACAGCAGCTGGCCCCAACGACGCAAGATTATATCGACCGCCGGGCGGAAATTAATTATGCAACCTATGCCCGGTATCGGAACAAATATCAGATGCACTAGGCATGGAGGAGTACATTGTGCGAGACGTATCGATAATTGGGATTGGCCAAACGCCTGTCGGAGAGCATTGGGAGAAAAGTCTGCGTCAAATTGGTTACGACAGCCTGGCCGCAGCCTTGCAAGATGCCCACGTTGAGCGCGCGGATGCGCTGTATGTGGGCAATATGCTCTCCGGAGAGATATCCGGTCAAGCTCACCTGGGTGCACTGATTGCCGATTTTGCCGGCCTCCGCGGCATTGAGGCCGTAAAAGTAGAAGCGGCCTGCGCCAGCGCTGCAGCCGCGTTTCGACAAGCCTACATTGGCGTTGCCAGCGGCTTACAAGATATCACTATTGCCGTGGGCGTAGAAAAGATGACGGATGATGTCGGCAGCAAATTGACGGCCGGACTAGCTTCGGCCGCAGACGCCGATTATGAAGTTGTACACGGCGTTAGCTTTGTAGCCCTAAACGCGCTAATAATGCAGCGCTACATGTATGAATACAAGCTTAAGCGAGAGGATTTTGCCGATTTCGCTATGACAGCCCATGCTAATGCGGCCGGAAATCCTAACGCCATGTTTCAACACGCTATCAGCCGAGAAGACTTTAAGCACTCTCACATGGTTTCCGAGCCCATCGGGTTGCTTGATGCCAGCCCTATGGCCGATGGGGCAGCCGCCGTTGTACTATGCCCAACTGAGCAGGCCCGCGAATTTTGTAATAACCCAATTCGCATTCGCGGCAGTGCCATCGCCACCGACAGTTTAAGTATCCACGACCGGCGCGACCCGCTCTGGCTTCAGGCAGCCGAAACCTCGTCCCAACGAGCCTATCGGCAAGCAGGGCTCGGTCCGAATGATATTGACTTCTTCGAACTGCACGATGCCTTTACGATTATGTCAGCTTTAAGTTTGGAAGGCAGCGGTTTTGCCGCACGAGGTAAAGGCACCTGGCTTGCCCGTGACGGCGAAATCACGCGTGAAGGTAAAGTTCCTATCACCACCCAAGGCGGGCTTAAAGCAAGAGGCCACCCTGTCGGAGCTACCGGTCTCTACCAGATTGTAGAGGCCGTACAGCAGCTGCGTGGCGAGGCCGGCATCAACCAAGTGCCGGACGCGCGCTTAGGCATGACTCAAAACATTGGCGGTAGTGGCGCAACGATTATCACCCACATTTTTGAAAGAGTTAACTAATGGCGAATGAGAACATCTGCCTTCATCTTGCCTGTTACCGATTAACCTGCAACTACAATTAAGGAGATAATAACGATGACTGTAGAAATTGCACGACATTGGCGCTTAAATTCACAGCGATATAAACTGGTTGGCGAAGTTTGCCCGCGCTGCGACGGAAAAATTTTCCCGCCCCGTGATGTGTGTCCCTATTGTGCTGACAACGAAGCTCAACCTGATTTTAAGTTTAGTGGACAGGGTGAAATCTATTCGTTTACCACGGTTCACAATCCACCTGAAGGGTATGAGGAAAATGCACCTTATACCGTTGCTCTCGTCAAACTCGAAGAAGGTCCGCTGATCACAGCCCAGCTAACCGATGTGGCAAATGATGAGGTTCAAATTGGCATGCCTGTTGAAATGGTCACGCGTAAGCTGCGTACCCAAGGTAAAGAAGGGCTCATTATCTATGGTTATAAATTCCGCCCGCTTTTAGCAGCGGCATAATTCAACAACCTAAACGCCGCATTACTTGTGAATCTAATAGATCGTCAATTTACCCCGGCGACTTAGCTTAAGAAATAGGCCTGCAATTGCAGGCCTATGCCTTTTGGATGATGGCCAGTTTATGAAACGCTTGAACTTATGAGCCTCTAGGACGATTGCCATCAGTCAAATTCGCTTGCAAATTCCCCACCCAGATGCTACAATCGAATCATACTAAGTTTGTAACTATTCAGCCCGGACGGGCAGTCCTAAATGGATAACCTGAATAGTTACCTAAGTTTTTGGATAAGGGTGCCAAGATTTAATGCATACGCTATCGGCTGAATTAGCGGACGTCAACTATTGTTATAAAATGGTCAACTCGTACACGACTGAATATGTGTGGCAGATGCGGAGTCAGGAAAATGAACGGGCCATAAATGTACATTTTGACACGGTGCGACTGCCACGGCCGATGCGCGTAGAGTATCCCCGTTCGCCAAATGAATTGATCGACCATTGGCAGCAGGACGGATGTTTTTTGATTGTGCGCAATTTCAAGGATGAAACGCTCGGCTATTTGGACGCGCTTCCCCATTCCTCACAGAATCTGCTCTGGGTTGCTAATCTTGTTATTGATCAACCGTACCGGCAGCAAGGGGTCGCGACCAAGCTCCTGAAATCAGCCTTCCGCTGGGCTACAGAGCACCATCTTGGTCAACTTATGTTGGAGATCCAAACCAAAAACTTTCCGGCGATCTCTTTTGCGCGAAAACATGGTTTTCACTTTTGTGGTTACAACGAGCGCTATTATCCCAATGGAGACATTGCTCTCTTCTTTTCCCGAACTACTTAGTTGAACGCGTAAAGCAGGCTGGGCTCTTGGCCTGCATCACGTGCTGCACTTTTACCATTACGCCCTATTATGAAAACAGTCATCAACACGGCCTACATGTTAACCCGTCTAAATGAAGTTCTCTCTTCGGCCATCATTATCCTGGCCTTCTCTCTATTTGTTTACATGTTTATAAAAAACCTGAGAAGTTCTGTGGGGCGAGGTTTTGCGGCTCTGCTGGCCTGTGTATGCTTTGCCTACGTCGGAGATGTGGCCCTTTTTAAGGTCGATAACCTAGCCGACGCCACGCCGTGGCTCAAGTTTCAATGGATCGGAATTGCGTTTATGCCGGCGGCCTACCTTCACTTCTCTGATGCGCTGCTGCGGATGACCAATGCCATTTCTTCTCGACGGCGCTTTACGGTGTTAATCGCATATTTTTTTGGCTTTCTACTACTTGTGCTGGCGACGCAAACCCAACATCTCGTCCGAGATCCTTTCTACTCGCCGGGTATAACTCAATTTAGAGCAGGTCCGTTTTTCTGGGTTTTCACCGTCTATTTTTATACGACCCTTGTTTGGGGTGTCTATAAGATCTATCGAGCTCGGGCCCGCTGCCTAACCTCGGGGGCACGTCGCCGCATGACCTATTTGGGCGTCTCTTTCGCTGCACCTGCGCTTGGCGTTTTCCCCTATATGCTCATCGCCAGCCAGTCGAGCCTGCTGCCCCCAATCCTGCTGCTTACTACCGTATTTTTGGTTAATATCGGGACCGGGATCATGATCATTGTGATGGCTTACAGCGTTGCCTTTTTTGGCGCTCTTCCGCCCGAGCGGGTAATCAAACACGACCTGGTTCACTTTTTACTGCGGGGTCCGCTGGTCGCCACGTTAGTGATCTTTATTGTGCTGGCCCTGCCCGATCGAGCACGAATTTTGGGTTTGCCCCCAGAAATCATCCTGGCCACGTCCATCGTCGGGGTGATCGTCATCTCGCAAATTATTATTAATATGGCCAAACCGGCCATCGACAGCCTAATTTCGCGCCAAGATCGGCAGGAAATTTCTTGGATTAGCGAGCTTGATCGCCGACTCTTGACCACGACCGACCTGCAGCAGGCTTTGGAAAATGTACTAACCGCTTTATGCGAAGTTGTACGGGTGGAAACTGGTTTTATTTACAATTTAGGGGCGCGGCACGGTCCGCGCCTGGAAACGCAGGTTGGCTCTCACGACATGGTCGAAAAGGCAGTGGCGACCATCGATGTACCCAAGCTTATTGAACAAAAAAACGGCAGCTATGGCTACAACTTTATCATCCAAAATAACTTTTGGTTCGTCATACTGCGAAACAAGGCTCGCGATCGTTATCTTGGGTTGTTGGGACTTGAAGCCCGTGCGCTCGAATATGATTTAACGCCGGAGGAAGAAGAAAGTGCAACGGTTTTGATCGAGCAGGCAGAGTTAGCCTTAGAGGACCGGCGTTTGCAGCGCGAGGTTTTTACGGCACTCAAAAATATCATACCCGAAATTGAACGAGTCCAACGCCTGCGGAGCGCGGTCAGGTACACTGGCTCACCCAGCTTGACTGCCCTGACGGGCAGCCCTATCAACCAGTATGAATTTCCCCAAAT
>JBFGLD010000360.1:0-6104 GCA_041576335.1 Anaerolineae bacterium
GCTCCAAGACAAGAATAATTAGATAAAGGGCAATCCCCATGATACAGGCGATGATGATTGCTGCCCAGGCTGAAGAAAACCGAAAAAGCGCAGCTTCCTGCGTGATAAAAACACCGAGCGCAATCCGCGGTCCGCCAAAATATTCGCCGACAATCGCCCCAATCATGCTTAAGGCAGCCGCCACCTTTAAGCCGTTGAAGAGGTAGGGGAGTGAATTTGGGATTCGGAGCTTTAGTAAAATCTCCAGCCCGCCGGCGGCATAGGACCGCATCAACTCCAGGGATCGAGGATCCACCAGGGTTAAGCCGCGCACAGTATTGATCATCATTGGAAAAAAGACCATTATGGCGACAATCGCCATTTTTGAGACGGGGTTATCAATACCAAACCAGTTATTCATAATCGGGGCAAAAGCAATGATCGGCATCGAGTTGGCGGCAATGGCAAAGGGCAGCAGGGCTTCTCGACCGACCGTCCAGCGAGCCGTAACGACCGCGACCAAAATACCCGCGATCGAACCGATGACAAATCCACCCAAAGCCCCGCGCAGGGTAAACAAACCGGCCTGGACTATAGGGGTTAGGTTGGGACCCTGGGTAATGAACACTGTCGCACCGGCGAGTGAGATTTTTATAAATTTTGAAGCTTCTATCGACTCTAAGGATGTTTGTGGTGTACCGGCCGGAATTGTTGTTAATAACCGGTTTGCCTTTAGGCTAGACTCGACAGCCGGCGCCTCCTGGGGAGGAATATCAGGGTTTAAGACAACAATCCTGACTAAATTTGAGAGAATGACACTAGGTTTGGGCAGTAAAAATTGCTGAATTTGAAAAACATTAACCAGGGATTCCCACAAGATCAAAATCACGATCAAGACGATGAGCGGGGCGGAATATTTTTGAACCTTCTCCGTCATACTGGCTCACCTTCGCTCTTGCGGAGCGCCTCACGTACTTCGGTTTCTAATTCGAAAAAGCGCACATTCTCGCGGGTGTCCGTATGGCGAGGCTGGGGTAAGTCAATCTTAATATCGTGGGTCAGCCGGCCCGGTCGAGCAGACATTACGACCACCCGTGTCGAGAGAAACACCGCCTCGGTGATACTGTGGGTCACAAAGATCACCGTAATTTTTGTTTTTTCCCAAATACTCAGCAGCTCCAGATTCATCCGTTCTCGGGTCATCTCGTCAAGTGCCCCAAACGGCTCATCCATCAGTAGAATTGAGGGCTCGAAAGCTAAGGCGCGGGCAATTGCCACCCGCTGCTGCATACCGCCCGACAGCTGCCAGGGGTAATGGTTGCGAAAATCGCTGAGTTCAACTAATTCAAGCATTTCACGAGTGCGCGCTTCTTTTTTCTCTTTTGGGTATTTCATTAATTCCAGTGGAAGTTGGACATTTCTGGTTACAGTTCGCCATTCATACAGGGTCGCCGCCTGAAAAACCATGCCATAATCCCGATTCAAGCGAGCTTCGTGAGCGCTTTTACCATTTATCGCCACCGCTCCCGAGGTTGGGGCAATCAAATCGCCCATTATGCGCAGCAAGGTCGATTTACCGCAGCCAGACGGGCCGATCAGCGATACAAATTCGTTAGGTTCAATAACTAGGTTTATATCCTTCAGGGCATGAACTCGGTTCTCAGTCCCTTGACCAAATATTTTGTTGAGATTTTGAATTGAAACAACCGGGTTTTCCATGGCGATTTACGATTTAAGTTTTTGGAGTTACGACCGGATTAGGCGGCCTCAAGCGGTTGATGGCGAACAAAGATTTTTTCCAAAATGATGATGACCAAAAAGAATACCATACCGGTTAAGGCAGCAAACAGGATTGTAGCCCATAGTTTTTCGGGACCGGTGGCATAATATTGATTAAAGTTAAGAATCACCCGACCTAACCCATCGGCAATACCTGAAGGAAGTTCACCAATGATAGCCCCCACTACACTTGCCGTGGCCGATATCTTTAAGGCCGTAAAAATGTATGGCAGGGCCGCAGGAACCCTTAACTTCCACAGAATCTCCCAGGGAGTAGCAGCATAGGAGTGCATCAGTTCCAGAGCTGTCGGCTGCGGCGAGCGCAAACCTCGCAGCGTGTTTATGGTTACCGGAAAAAAGGTCAGGTAGGCCGCAATGATCGCCACCGAAAACCAGTTACCCCCCAGCCAGATGACCACCATCGGCGCAATCGCCAGCAGCGGCACAGTTTGTGAAGCCACGACATAAGGTAAGAGGCCTCGCTCCAGCAAACCTGAGTGAGCAAAAATGATTCCTAATGAAAAGCCTAAGAACCCGCCGATCAGAAAGCCGGCGATTGCTTCTTGCAAGGTAAATAGGGAAGCCCTGAAGAGGATTTGGATTAACAACTCCTGAGCGTTACGGCGAGGAGGTTCAAAGAGCGTCACGATCATATCTTTGATATGGGGCATGGCCCGGTCATCGGCTCGAATGGGCAGTTCTAATTCACATAAACCGATACCCCGGCACAGCGGGCCGGCTACGCGCTCGTCGCCTACTTTTACCTCGGCTGTGCCGATAAGAAATTTACCACCCGGAGCAGCCAGCAATTTATAGCCTTCCCAGGCTAAGGCCAAAATAAGGCTGATGAGAAGAAAATAGAGGACAGGTTTTAGCCAATTTGGAAACTTAGAAGATCCGGTCATTTGTATTATCGAAGATAGTCAAATTCCTTGTCAAGAATTGCCCTATTGCTTTTTTTCGTATGATCTGGTTGAGCCGGTGACGCCGGGCAGGGGTGAGGGCCATTGTAGCACAACCCTTATCGGCGTGCAACCGGCAAGAAATTTGATTTGGGCTTAATACGAGTTTAGTTCCTGGACCGCCGGCTTCAAGGCCAGGGCCTTAATCAAGGCGCTCAGTTCGGCGTCGGTTAGCCGGCGCCCTTTACCGGCATAGGCGGTTAGCGCTGCTTCCAGTACATTAGTGCCAAACGATCGTCCTTCGAGGCGGGGGGTACTGGTGACCAGGTACGTTAACCCGCGTGACCGCATTAAATCGACATCGTCTTGAGTTGTTGTGTTGGTGATGATCAATTTGCCGCTTAGGTCGCGCGGCATATGGCGGCGAATATATAGAAAGTCACCGGCAATAATCGGGCCGTAGTTAAACCATCTTTCGTACTTGGGGATATTTTCTTCTTGGTTCTGGCCGGTCGGGTAAAGCATGCTGATCGGCATCAAGCCGATGATTGGCAGCAGCAGCGCAGCCAAGATACGCAGTTGCCCTAACCCCTTAACCGGAATTGGCAGCCCCAGCCCAAACATCAAATCGCAAAATACGATGTCAAAGCCGGCCTTATGGAGTGATTCGGCCATACCATAGCGATCCACGGCCAGCGGCATCATTGCCTTCCGCGGTGTCAGCGGGTGGCGAAGTTGAGGCTGGACAACCTGCATAATCTCCCGTTCCAGGGTGTACTTCAGGCCGCGGCCATCAAGGCAGGGAGTTCGCTTGACTGCTTTGACCAAATTCAGGCCGGAACGCAGCGGATAGTTTTTGTTAACCACGCGCACATAAAGCTCTACCCCGCCAACGCCGAAAGCATCAACTTTTCCGTCCAATTCGGCAAAGAGGGTCTTGGCCCTTGGCTCGTCGCCATCACAGCCGATGCGCTCCACGATGATTGTTTCGCCACCCAGCTCAAATTCCACCTTTTTATTCCGGGCAGAACTGCCCAGGCTGATGCTCACGACGTGTTTCATTGGATTTCGTCAAATACAGCCGGCCGGCTATGCGTTTAGAAAAGTCAGCACTATTGTCCCGAAGATAATCACAGAAAACATGGCCACAATGACCCCCATAAAGGAGTAGACCACGGCCTGCCAGCGAGGAATATGACGCGCGGCTCGATTGATGTAGTAATTTGAAATGAAAACTACCGCAAACACCCCAACAATTTGCCAGACCACCCCTTCCTGGATCATAAATAAGCCGCCGACGCCACCGGCCAGAGCACCCCATTTGAGTAGATTTCGCCGAACAGGATCAAAAGAAAAGAAACGCTGTTCCTCTTTCTTCTTAAATCTGCTGGGATCTAATTTTCGTCGTTTGGCCACTTTCTCCTGCCTCACCGGTCAAGCAGCGTTTTGCGTTATCATGCATTCTTCAGGGCTCAATGTCAGCCACCGAATTGACGACTCGGTTAGGACGGTAGGGGAATCTATTGATCATCTCCGGTTGAGTAACCCCCGTCAGAACCAGGATCGTCTCCAAACCACTTTCCAAGCCAACCTTAATATCGGTATCCATCCGGTCGCCGACCATGATCGTATTTTCGGAATGCTCATCCAGGTACCGCAGGGCAGAACGCATGATGAGTGGGTTAGGTTTACCAACAAAATAGGGGCTAAAACCGGTTGCTTTTTCTATCATCGCCGCCACGGCCCCACAAGCCGGGGTCATGCCATGTTCACCCGGACCAAATGGGTCGGGATTCGTGGCAATAAAGGGCACCCCCTCTAAGATCAGCTGCGTAGCCCTGATTATTTTGTCATACGAATAATTTTCGGTTTCTCCCAGGATAACATAATCGGGATTGTAATCGGTCAAGGTATATCCTGAGTCGGTCAGGGCCTGGTAAAGGCCAATGTCACCCAAAACATAGGCGGAGCCGTTGGGGCGTTGGGATTGGACAAAGGCTGCAGTCGCCAGCGCACTGCTATAGATGTGTTCCGTTTCAATATTAATGCCGCCCGCCTGCAGGCGATGCTGTAAATCTACCGGGGTATAGCGCGAGTTGTTGGTCAGCACCAGATATTTATGGCCCCCTTTAATCAAGCGCTGAATAAATTCAGGCGCTCCGGGAACGGCGTTTTTGCCATGCACCAAAACACCATCCATATCGATTAAATACGTCTTCATCTTGTATGCGAGAGGCTCCTTAAGAGTAGGATTCGGCAGCCGTTGACGAGCGCTTTAAATACGCCGCCGGATATTGGCTAATAAGAATTGCCAAATCCTGGTCTCTTGGGTCTAAAGCGGGGCTTTGGCAATCCCCTATGCGCAGAATTCAATGTGCATTAGCTTAGGGTATTGACTGGTGAACCCACTGTGTCGGATCGACGGCTATGCCGTGCAGCCGCATTTCCCAGTGAAGATGAGGGCCGGTAGCCAGCCCCGTACTGCCGATAAAGCCAACCAACTGGCCGGCCTCAACCTCTTGACCCTCGACCACAGCCAGTTGGTTCTGGTGCCAATAGCCGCTGAACAAGCCCATACCGTGGTCAATCAACAGCGCATTGCCGCGTAGGGTAAGTTTTTCGGCCAAAACGACCGTACCCGCGGCGGCAGCATAGATCGGTGTACCCACATCACCGCCAAAGTCGGTACCGCCATGAAACGACGCGGCCGAACTTCCATTGTAACTACGTCGCGTGCCGAAATTACTGGTAATACGCAGCGACTCAGGAACAACGGGATACCGGAACGGGCCTTCCCAGCGGGGTCGCGATGTTATTTGCGACCACAACCCAACCAGTTTTTCTCGTTCAGCTTTAATAAGATCCTCATCCAGAAGCTCTCCCCGACTGTCGTCCAATCGAATATCTTCTACGCCGTACGGGCCCGCTTCGACGGTCACGTTTCTAAAGGTTTTGACCTCAGTACCATCGGCCAGGGTTGCGGTCAAGGTTATGGGATACTCGTTTGGATCGGCCAGGGCATGGATGGGAATGATACTCCACAATTGGTTAGGGCCATTTTCTTCGAAGAAGAGGGGCCGACCTTCAAACATCCCGGTCAGGCCGGCCGGTTCCGACAGCGTCACGTAGACAACCAAAGTACGCCCCTGAGTAATCACCGGCGCCGACAGAGCAATTTCGGCAAACGGGGCGCTTAATGGTTCCGGCTCCGGAACGTTTGTCGGGATCTCCAGCCGCTGACCTACCCCGATCCGATCTGGGTCAACAATATTGTTGACCAAGATGAGTGCGCCAACGGTGACGCCGTGTTCGCTGGCAATGCTAAACAGCGACTCTCCTTCTTGGACGGTGTGTGACTCTGCCGGGCGCGATGGTGTTTCGCTTTGCTCCGCCGCAGAGAGTGCCGCTCCGGGCAGCAGCAGCTTTTGACCGGGAAATATGAGA
>JBFGLD010000361.1:0-6101 GCA_041576335.1 Anaerolineae bacterium
ATCCGGCCACCCGGACGTTCCAGGCTCTTCGGATTGCTGTCAACGACGAGTTGGGAGCCTTAGAACGTGTCTTGCCTCAAGCGATTAGATTGCTAAGACCGGGCGGACGGCTGGCCGTAATTAGTTTTCATTCTCTAGAAGACCGTATCGTTAAGCATTATTTCAAACAAGAATCCCAGGATTGCATTTGTCCCCCAGAACAACTTGTTTGTACGTGTAGTCACAAGGCAACCGTGCAAATTGTAACCAAAAAACCGGTGACGCCCAGCGCGACCGAAATAGCCGAAAATCCACGGGCCCGCAGTTCAAAGCTGCGGGTCGTTGAGTTAAAAAGGGTATAACATTATGTCAAGTAATACCATGATCAGTTGGAGACCGGAAACCGTTATTCGTCATCTTCCCTGGCGACTCGATAGTAAAACTGCCGTAGGAATATTGTTGATTTTGGCGATTTTTAGTCTGGTTGGCTGGTTATATCTGACTCAAGCCAGCGCTGTGACGACAACAACCTATCGCATCGATGAACTTCGTCTAGAATTGGATCACATCAAAAACCAAAACGCGGCGCTTACCCTGGAAATTGCTCAACTTGAGTCGCTGGCGCGGGTCGAAGCCCGAGCCCTTGCACTTGGCTTGAGGCCATCTACTAACGTTCGCTACTTACAACTAAGAAACTATCCGGTTTCTTCTGGCCCCGAACGCACCGATTATTACCGGTTGGGGCAGCATGACGACACCATTGTGCCGGGGTTAGCCGACTTTGACGACTCAACTTGGTGGGTAGCCACGCTCGACGACGTCACGGCCTGGCTCGCAAAGTAACGCAACCATAAATCTAATGAAGGAATTAGACTCCACGAAATATAGAATATATACGGTTATGGCAGTGATGTGTGCGGCCGGTTTTTTGCTCATCGGTCAATTGGTACGTTGGCAAATCATTGAACATCGTCACTTTTTAGCCTTGGCCGAAGCAGAGCATCAGGATGAACTGGTGATTCCCCCGCATCGGGGGGAAATTCGAGATCGGACAGGTTATCTCTTAGCTGCCGATGTTGTCCAGTACGATATTTCGGCCAGCCCTAAGATTATTAGTAATCCGCAAGCCACCGCCGATCGATTGTCTCGTCTTCTTGAATTGCCTCGTTCGGAACTCGTCGAAATTCTTAGCAGTGAAAAAACTTGGATCCCGCTTACCTCCGGCTCTTCACAGACTGTAGGCGAGAAGCTTTTGGAATGGGATGTTGTGGGGTTGCAAATGGAGCCGCGCACCCAACGGGTCTATCCGGAAGGAAGGCTTGCTGCCCACCTATTGGGTTTTGTAAATGACAATGGGAATGGCTTTTACGGCGTAGAGGGATTTTATCACAATTTATTGCGGGGTCGACCTGGCCTGCAAGTCGGCGAGCGAACCCCATTTGGCGAGATAATTCCACTTGGGGCTAGCCTCTTTGTGCCACCCATTGAAGGCGCCAGGCTTTTCTTAACGGTAGATCGGAATATACAGTTTCTTCTCGAACGAGAACTTGAGGGAGCCGTTAGGGCATATCGCGCTCAAGGGGGCTCGATTGTCGTTGTTGAGCCTAAAACGGGTGCACTCCTGGGTGTGGCGAGTTATCCAAGCTACGATCCAAACCGTTACGCCGAAAGCGATGACAGTCTTTTTTTTGATCCTGTGGTCAGCCAACAGTATGAACCGGGTTCTGTTTTCAAGATTATTACCATGGCCGCAGGTTTGGATGCCGGAGTTGTATCCCCTGATACAACCATTTATGATGGCGGCACGATCGAGGTTGGCGGGCGGGTGATTTACAACTGGGACCGCCAAGGGCATGGCACGGTTGACATGACGGATGTATTAGCCCAAAGTTTAAATGTCGGCGTCGCGCAGATTGCGGTAAAACTGGGCAAGGATCGTTTTTACACCTACGCCAAACGCTTCGGCTTTGGTCGCCTAACAGAAATTGATTTGGGGAATGAAGGCCCGGGTACCTTAAAAACGCCCAAGGACGCAAATTGGCATGCTAGTGATTTGGGAGCGAACTCTTTTGGTCAAGGTGTGGCTGTTACGCCTATTCAAATGGCAGCCGCGGTGGCCACAATTGCCAACAATGGTCTGTTGATGAAGCCCTACGTGGTTGGGCGCATTGTAGACAGTGAGCGTGACATCGTAGTGAACCCTGTGGTGGTGCGACGGGCGGTGTCTCAACAAACCGCGACGACATTGACCGAGATGTTGGTCGAGGCCCTGGAAAGTTCTAACTCCGAGGCTCTGGTGCCAGGCTACCGTGTCGCCGGTAAAACGGGGACGGCTGAGATACCGGTACCGGGCGGCTATCACCCCACGTTAACGTTGACTTCTTTTGCCGGATACTTGCCTGCGGATGATCCACAGGTTGTCATTTTGGTGATTATAGACCGGCCGACTACCTCACGCTGGGGAAATCAAACGGCCGCGCCGACTTTTGAGCGAATAGCTGAACAGCTGGTAATTTTGCTGGACATTCCACCGGATGAGGTGCGATTGGCCAAAACCGAATAACCGATGGGCCGCTTGAGGGCGCAAGGTCTAGTACCCCGTAACCGTTATTCAATGGGAGAAATCCCGAGGATCGGGAAAACTTGCCCCGTAGAGCACTTGTAATAGGAGCCTGGTAAAATTCGACCCATAATGATTTCAATGACCTATGACTGATTTAACCTTAACCCACGTTATTGAGAGCTTAACCGGAGCGCGCATAGAAGCCCCGCCGACAATTCGACGCGTCATAGTCGACTCGCGACAGGCTGAAGCCGGTTCGCTGTTTGTGGCCTTACCCGGCAGTAACCTGGACGGTCATCAGTTTGTAGCAGATGCTTTCCAGCGTGGCGCTATTGCGGCCATTATCGATAAACCTATGGCGAGCGTTCAAAACGCCTTGGTCCTTCACTCGGACCGGTCCGTCTTGCCGCGCGTAATCGCCGCGGATCAATTGCCAATCTGTATTCAAGTAAAAGACAGCCTGGCAGGCCTACAACAATTGGCGACTTTTTGGCGGAAAAAGTTTCAGGTGCGGGTCATGGGTATTACCGGCAGCGTGGGCAAAAGTACCAGCAAGGAAATGATTTCGGCCGTCTTGGCAACCCGTTTTGAAACTCTCAGAAACGAAGGGAACCTTAATAACGAAATCGGCTTACCGCTAACGCTGCTCAAGCTCAATAGTTCGCACCAACGGATAGTGTTGGAAATGGGCATGTACGACATTGGGGAGATCGCGCTGCTATGCAAGATTGCACAGCCTCAGGTGGGCGTAATTACCAACGTGGGTCCAACTCACCTGGAGCGCCTGGGCACCATTGAGCGTATCGCTCAGGCGAAAACTGAACTGGTACATGCTCTGCCCTCTGCCGCCGAAAGCGGCGTAGCCATCCTTAACCATGATGATCCGGTCGTGATGTCGATGGCGAATGAAACTGAAGCCCAGGTATTTACTTATGGGCTCTCCCCAGAAGCCGATTTATGGGCGAGCAACGTCACCAGCGTAGGTCTAGAGGGCATTCGTTTTGCTTTTCATTATCAAGGCGAGACGATTCACGTTCGGGTGCCCCTGCTGGGTAGACATAGTGTTCATACGGCGCTGCGGGCCGCATTGGTTGGATTGGTGGAAGGGTTGGATTGGGAAGAAATTATTAGCGGTTTGCAAACCTTACCGAGCGCAGCACAGCTTAGATTAGTCGCCGTACCAGGCCCCAATAGATCAATTATACTGGACGATACTTACAATGCCAGCCCGGCTTCAACTATTGCCGCCCTCAATTTGCTGGACGACTTGACCGCGGCCAAAAAAATAGCGGTATTAGGGGATATGTTAGAACTGGGAAGTTTTGCGGAGGAAGGACATCGAAAAGTCGGCTGCCGGGCAGCCGATATCGTCGATCAATTGATAGTTATCGGCGCTTTGGCCAACTTCATTACCAGCGAGGCTCAGGCGTGTGGCCTGGACCCATCTCTAATTTTGGAGTTGAAAAACAATCAGGCTGCCATTGGGTACCTTGAGTCGATTTTAGGGCCGGGTGATGTGGTGCTGATTAAAGGCTCTAACGCGCAGAAATTAGGCGAAATTGTCTCCGCCTTAATGGCGAAGGGACTCCAGCCGTCATCTAAACCCGGCAAAACGTAACTTTGTCCGTTTATATTGCTAGGATACTTGCATTCACCGATGACGCTGATGAGCAAGATAACAGTTAGCCAATGGCTTACTCACTAACGCTAGGTACGATTTCATTTTTGTTGGCGGTTATTTGGGGACGCCCGTTTATTAATTTGTTGAAGCAATGGGGCCTGGGTAAACGAATTCGAATCGAGCAACCCAGTGCGCATCAGTTGAAAACGGGTACACCCACGATGGGTGGTTTGATGATACTGATCCCGGTTTTGATCATTACTACAATCTTGAATATTGCCAATTTATTAGGGTTTAATCTCATCGGTCGCTCGATTCTCGTACCTATGAGCGTTATGATTGCGTTTGGGAGCTTGGGCGCAGTTGATGATTTGATGGGGGTCAAAGTGGTTCCCGTTGGGTTGTTAGGACGTTACAAAATATTATGGCAGCTGACCTTTGCCGTTATTACAGCCCTTTTTCTCCATTATGGACTTGACCTGCGAAGTATCGCCATACCGGGTATTGAAGAGAAGATCCAAATTGGGCTGTTCTATATCCCCATAGCGATCTTTATCATTGTCGGTACGTCAAATGCAGTCAATCTAACCGATGGATTAGATGGCCTGGCCGGTAGTATTGCTGCCGTTGCCTTTACCGCTTACGGTGTAATTGCCTTTCTACAAGGCCAAATTTGGCTCGTTGCTTTTGTGTTTACCGTAGTGGGAGCTTTGCTGGCGTTTCTTTGGTACAACGCCCACCCGGCTGAGTTGTTTATGGGAGATACGGGAGCCTTGGCCGTTGGGGCTACTCTGGCCGTGGTGGCTTTGATGACCGGCCAGTGGCTACTTTTACCTGTGGTTGGTTTTGTCTTTATGGCCGAAGCATTTTCAGTCATATTACAGGTCGCTTATTTCAAATTGACCGGCGGAAAGCGCATTTTCAAGATGAGCCCGCTCCATAACCATTTTGAACTACTTGGGTGGTCCGAAACGCATATTACCCAACGTTTCTGGTTAATCGGTATTTTGTCGGCAATGTTGGGCATTGCGTTAGCATTAATCTAATAATCTTTTTAAATTACGTATGGAGGACTAAAAATGAAACACATCAAAGAGCGAACCCGAGGTAATCAGTATCAAGGTAACGGTAATTTGCGAACTTATCCGGGGGTCGCGAAGCCTTCCGCCATGACCGAGCGAGAAGAAGCCTACTATGCGGCGTTGAATTTGGTGGCTCGAATTGATGAGGATTTGACCAAAGGCATTCGCCACTATCGTAATAAAGCAGGTACGCTTTTACTTACCCTCGATGAGGTCATCCGGGCAATTCTTGATAATGATCTACAGCTCGAAGAACGGCAGGCGGCCGAAAGAGTATGGTTAACCCCGCAGGAGCTGGCAGCGTAGATTTTAGGAATGATGTAGGTTAGGACGATTGACCAAAATTATGTCCCTGACCGGCTTGCGGGCGGTGGTCGTAGGTTTGGGTCGAGAAGGTGCGGCTTTGGCCAGCTATCTGGCCAAACACGGTCTCAGGGTGACCGGGACGGACTCGCAGGCCGCAAACCATATACGTGCGGATTTATCTGCTTTGCAAAAAAGAGGCGTTGCCCTAGTGCTGGGCCAACATCCACACTCGATATTGGATGAGGCGGACATCTTGTTTGTTAGCCCTGGGGTTCCCTTGGATATACCTTTTTTGCAGGAAGCACAATTGCGAAGAATTCCGTTGAGCACGGAAACCAGGCTCTTTTGTTATTTATGTCCGGCGACGATGGTCATCGGGATTACCGGTTCTAATGGAAAAACAACAACCACAACCCTGGTTGGCAAAATGCTCGAGGCTGACGGTCAAAAAACCTGGGTCGGTGGCAATATTGGACGTCCTTTAATCGAGGTGGTGGATCAGGTCCTTCTAACTGATGCGGTGGTGATGGAGTTAAGCAGCTTTCAATTG
>JBFGLD010000362.1:0-6100 GCA_041576335.1 Anaerolineae bacterium
ATTTTGTAATGGTCAAGATCATGTTACACAGGATAGTCTCCTGAATTTTTCACGCAAAGACGCCAAGAACGCAAAGACAGAGTGCCCTTAGGGTGAAAGCATTAAAATCTTGGCGTCTTTGCATTTTTGCGTGAGATATAAGCGTGTAACATCTTGTTGACTATTACATTATTTCGCAAAAATCAGTCGGATTGAGGCCTGCGTGACCGGCAGGATGAGTTAAGCGGCTCACACCGGCCGGTCCACGGGCGAAGCGCCTCATTAATCCCAAGGTATTGCGAAATTTTTGATGTAAACCCATGAACACGGTCAAAGTGGGCCAACCAGCCCCGGATGTTACCCTCAGCACGCTTGAGGGCGAACCTGTGGCATTAGCCCAATCCTGGAGTAGTGGCCGCCGGCCGGCTCTGCTCATCTTCCTCCGCCACCTGGCCTGACTGCCTTGTAAGGCACACGTGGCGCAGGTGGTGTCACGATTCGACGAGATTGAAGCCCTCAAGGCCAATATAGTTGCTATCTCGTTCGGGACGGATTATTGGGCTCGGGCCTGGTTAGAGGAAAGAAACGCCCCTTTTCCCCTGCTGCTGGATCCTGAGCGTAAGTCGTACCGGGCTTATGGGCTGGAGCGATCAATCCGTCGCTCCTGGGGGCTGAATAATCTCCGCTACTACCTGCGCGCCGTCTTGCAGGGCGAGACCTGGCCCGGGTATCGTGGCGACACTAACCAGCTAGGTGGTGATTTCATTGTCGATGGGCAGGGAATTGTGCGATTAGCCCATCCCAGTGTTGACCCTACGGATCGACCCTCGCTGGATCGACTCATAGCCGTGCTGCGACAAGTTTCGGGTGATCGGAGAAGCCAGCTGCAGGACAGCTAGCACAAAACCGGTCGTTGGTCAATTTTCCCGATCCTTCGTCCGCCTATCGGTTTCAAAATTCCCTCAAAATCCTTACACAATCATTACATTGCTCTTATATGCCCCTTACAGGTCCGGAGTAAATTTAGGGCAGCAGTTCTTGCCTCCGAATGGTTTTGGGAGTATGGTTTGGCGAAGATAATTCCATAAATTACAAAGAGGTAATCTTATGGAGGCAGCCCCGCGTTTTTGAGTTCCACAACTAATCTTCAACGTGCTCACAATGCTTCCTAATACTTCTTTGCCAATGTAGCCGGCTGACCCGGCCTGGACCAGAATCAAGCCCGGCAATTACTTATCCTAAGGTGGCGGCCAGCGGTTATGGGTAAGACTGGCTATTTTTTCCGGCCCAACCAATAGGTTCCACCTAAAAAGACAAGCGGAGAACGGCATGAATTATGGCTTTGTGATTAACAATAAGACCTGCATTGGCTGCCACGCCTGCAGCACCGCCTGCAAATCTGAAAATGAAGTGCCACTTGGTGTCTACCGAACCTGGGTGAAGTACGTGGAGAAAGGTGAATTTCCTAATACCAAGCGCTACTTCCAGGTGTCACGCTGCAATCACTGTGCCAATCCCCCTTGTGTGAGAATTTGTCCGGTTACAGCCATGTATCAGCGTCACGACGGCATCGTGGAGTTCGATCCGGAAGTCTGCATCGGCTGCAAAGCCTGTATGCAGGCCTGTCCTTACGATGCAATCTATATCGATCCTGAAACTCACAGCGCAGCCAAGTGCCACTACTGTTCTCATCGGACTGACCTGGGTCTGGAACCGGCCTGCGTCGTTGTCTGCCCCACGCAGTCCATTATCGCCGGTGACCTCGACGACCCAAGGAGCACCATTAGCCGGGTCGTTGCCCGCGAACAAGTGAGCGTCCGCAAGCCGGAACAAGGTACTGCGCCCAAACTGTTCTATATTGAAGGCGATGATGTGGGGCTAACGCCGACGGCGGCCGGGGTTAGCTTTATGTGGTCCGAGCTCGTATCAGAGCAAAGTGTTACGGCCGGAACCAATGGCCGCCATGGTAATGAGCAGGCCGGTGAGCACCGCAACGAGGTCGTGTCACTTAAAGCAGCCCCTTCCGGTACGCCGATTCGGACACCCGCGGCTCAGGGCACGGGCAATCGCGGTCCAATTCATGTTGGGGAGAGCCGTGTAGCCGAGCATATGGTTCAAACGACCTATAATGCCCAGCACAAAATTCCCTGGCACTGGCCGGTGCCGGCTTATTTGGTGACCAAAGGCATCGGCAGTGGTATCTTTGTCCTGTTGGCTATCTTTTTCGGTTTGAATATTGTTGACTTTAATCCGGCCCTGGCTCTGGCAGGAAACTTTGTTTCACTCCTATTCATCGGGATCACGACGATGCTGCTGGTCATGGATCTGGAAAAGCCGATGATGTTCTTGACGATTCTGACCCGCCCCCAGATGAAATCGTGGTTAACCCGGGGAGCGTTTATATTAATTGGCTTCACTGCTGTGGCCGGGTTATGGTTCCTCGTCGAGAGTGCAGCCATTTTGGAATTGATAAGCGCCACGCTGGCGAGCGCCATACGCTTGCCGCTGCTTGCTCTTGGCTTGATTTTGGCAATTTCCTCCGCGATCTATACGGCATTTTTGTTTGGCCAGGCCGAGGGACGAGATTTGTGGCAGAGTACGCTGCTGCCCGGCCATTTGGTCATTCAGGCGTTGATGGTAGGTTCGGCCGCGCTGTTGGCTCTGGGGATGTTTGTAACGATTTCACCGGTTATGATAACGGCGTTAGGCTGGATCTTTGGCGTGTCGTTGGCGGCGGATCTGTTTGTCACCCTGTTGGGCGAGTTTGGCATGCCCCACGCCTCCGAAATCGCGGGTCGGGCCGCCCACGCCATAAGCCATGGTAAGTACCGCAACCATTTTTGGTATGGTTCGGTTGGTCTTGGGCACGTATTGCCGTTGGTACTGCTCTTAGCGGCGGCTTTGAGCGGCTCCCTTGCCGTGGGGTTAGCGGCGATTGCTGCCTTGGCCACGATTGTGGGCCTTTATTTCTTTGAGTACGCTTTTGTGATGGCGCCGCAGGAAGTACCGAACTCGTAATTTAATCATTTTTGTTTCGAAACGAGGGCCTTGCTGGAAAATCATACTTAACAGCCAGGAAAAGGCGGTGAGTTTGGGGGGAGCCACCCCCAAGGCCCCGGCCTGCGGCGTTTTCCTTAGCAGGCATTGTTGAAACAATCGCTGCGTGGAGGGTTCGGCCTGAATTCAAGGCTGTTCCGTGCGACCTCACGAGTATTTGGAGACATTCTATGGATAAACGGCTCAGTCAATTTTTGAAGTCGGTAGCAAATCTTTCCCAACAATCGCAATTGGCATTTGCTACCTCCGGCAGTCAAGGTAAGGCGGCTGCGGTTCCGGCACCGGATCATGTTTATCAGGTCACTGCGGCGGGGGCAAGCTCGCGCGCTTCAAGCAGCTCGCTCCTGCCGCAGCCCTTGGTCTCGCCGGGCTTAAGCAACTATCCACCGCTTGAAAAGTGGGAGGACTGGATTGAGTATGACCCCAAGGCCTGGCCCAAGAAGGTAGCCCGGCGCTATACGCTGGTACCCACCGTTTGTTTCAACTGCGAGAGTGCCTGCGGCTTGTTGGCCTATGTGGATAAAGCGAGCCTGGAAATTCAAAAATTCGAGGGTAATCCGGTTCACCCAGGCAGCCGGGGGCGCAACTGCGCCAAAGGGCCGGCCACCAAAAACCAAATCTACGATCCGGAACGGATTCTTTATCCACTCAAGCGAGTAGGCAACCGGGGTGAGGGAAAGTGGAAACGGGTTACCTGGGATGAGGTGTTGGACGACATCGCCGCTAAGATTCGCAAGGCCATTGTGGAGGACCGCCACAACGAGGTTATGTACCATGTCGGGCGGCCCGGTCACGACGGCTACCCCAATCGCGTACTGCAAGCTTGGGGGGTTGACGGTCACAACAGCCACACCAACATTTGCTCGGCTTCGGCCCGGACGGGCTATGCGTTGTGGGGTGGTTTTGACCGCCCCTCACCGGACTATGCTAACGCCCGGGTGATTTTATTGGTCAGCAGCCATCTGGAAACCGGGCATTATTTTAATCCCCATGCCCAACGTATTATCGAAGGCAAAATGGATGGGGCGAGATTGATCGTGCTGGACCCTCGTTTAAGTAACACGGCCTCGCATGCGCATTACTGGCTGCCCACCTGGCCCGGATCCGAGGCCGCCGTGCTACTGGCAATAGCCAACTATCTCATCCAGAATAACCGTTACGACAAGGAGTTTGTGCGGCGTTGGGTCAATTGGGATGTTTATCTGCGGGCCGAGCGACCCGACCTGGAAGTGACCTTTGAGAATTTTGATCGAGCGTTGAAAGAACTCTATGCTCAGTTTACCCCGGAATTTGCCGAGCAGGAAAGCGGCGTAGCGGCGGCCCAAATCGTCGAAGCGGCCGAAACTGTGGCCAACTGCCAGGGCCGCCTGGCAGCCCATGTCTGGCGCAGTGCAGCCAGCGGTAATCTGGGAGGCTGGCAGGTCGCGCGCACGCTCTTTTTCCTCAACGTGTTGACCGGTTCGGTGGGCACACGCGGCGGAACTAGTGCCAGCTCGTGGACCAAATTTGTCCCAAAACCTTTTGATGTTCCCCCACCTCAAAAGAAATGGAACGAACTGCTTTTGCCCAAGGAATGGCCGCTGGCCCATTATGAAATGAGCTTTCTTCTGCCCCATTTCTTGCTCGAGGGACGAGGTAAGCTGGATGTTTATTTCACCCGCGTTTATAATCCGCTTTGGATTAATCCCGATGGCTTCATCTGGATGAGAGCCTTGCGCGATGAAGCCTTGATTCGCAACCACATTGCCTTGACCCCCACCTGGAACGAGTCGGCCTGGTACGCAGATTATGTCCTACCCATGGGCCATGCCGGCGAACGCCACGATCTCATGAGCCAGGAAACCCACGCCGGGCAGTGGATTGCTTTTCGGCAGCCGGTGCGCCGGGTGGCTATGGAGCGTATGGGCCAAACAGTAACATTTACGTATGAAGCCAACCCTGGCGAAGTTTGGGAAGAGGATGAGTTTTGGCTGCAGCTTTCATGGCGAATTGACCCGGATGGATCGCTGGGTATCCGCCAACATTTTGAAAGCCCGTACCGTTCCGGCGAGTGCATCTCGGTTGATGAATATTACCGCTGGATCTTTGAAAACAGCGTGCCCGGTCTGCCTGAAGCCGCCGATAAGGAAGGCTTGACCCCCCTGGCTTATATGCGTAAGTATGGCAGCTTTGAAGTCGTTAAGGAGAATTACACGCCTTACGAGAATAAAGTGGCCGGGCTCAGGTCTGGCCAATCGGTCAATGGTAATTTGCCCACCGGTTACAAGGTCGACAGCGCCGGACGGGTGCAGAATGAGGGGCAAGTTGTGGGGGTTATGGTCGATGGCGAACCGAGGGTTGGGTTCGGCACGCCCAGCCGCAAGCTAGAATTTTACCAGCCTACGATGGTAGAGTGGGGCTGGCCGGAGCCCGAGTACACCCTACCTCATTATGTTACAAGCCACGTTCACCCGGATAAAATCGATCGGGCCAAAGGGGAGATGCTGTTGTTACCGACCTTCCGTCTGCCAACGTTGATCCACACCCGTTCGGCTAATGCCAAGTGGCTTTACGAAATTAGCCATCGCAACCCGGTCTGGATGCATCCCGAAGACGCCCGGCGCATTAGAGTCGAAACCAATGGCCTGATTAAGGTTGAAACCGAGATCGGCTATTTTGTGACCAAAGTATGGGTGACTGAAGGAATAAAACCTGGTATTATTGCTATGAGCCATCATCTGGGGCGCTGGCGACTGCACGAGCAAAGCGGAGTCAATCCGATTTCCTCCGCGTTAGTTGAGTTGGATGAAAGCCCTGACGGTCAATTTGCCCTACGGCAAATCCATGGGGCCCGAGCTTACGAGTCGTCCGATCCCGATACGGCCCGGATATGGTGGGAGGATGTCGGGGTTCACCAAAATATCACCCATGCGGTTCATCCGGACCCGGTCAGCGGTATGCACTGCTGGCATCAGAAAGCACTCAATGTGACCAAGGCAGGCGCCAACGACCGCAATGGGGATATTAAGGTAGATACCCATAAATCGATGCAAATCTACCAAGAATGGCTTGCGTTGACCCGACC
>JBFGLD010000363.1:0-6096 GCA_041576335.1 Anaerolineae bacterium
CCTTGCCCGGTTTCAGGGTCCAAGCCCAACCCCTTTGTTTCAAATTCGCCCATTGCTTCTAAAAATTCTAATTCATTTCGGCGCAGAACCTCCGCGTACGACATCCGCAGCTTCGGCATGGCGCTGACAAACACATAGCCATCGCCCGTCGATAGCTCATCGGGCGGATGCTCGAGCAGGGGCACGGCCGCATCGATAAACTTTTGCTTCAAGACGGCTGCCCCGTTGACCACGGCCGTACCCATCATATTGGTTGAGCGCGCGGCGCTGGTGGAGGTATCGAAGGGAGACTGGGCCGTGTCGGGTCCCACGACCGAGATGATCTCGAGCGGAACGCCCAGCGCTTCAGCTGCAATCTGTGACAACGCTGTGTGAGTCCCCTGGCCCATCTCGACGGTGCTGGTGAACAGGATGAGTTCTTCTTTAGCATTGAAAAGTAAGCGGCAGTGTGACTTTGAGTTAGGTATAGTGCTCTTCATCATCACTGCCAGGCCGCGTCCCCGTCTTAAGGTCTTGGAATTGCCGCGCCAACCCGCTGCCTGACTCCAGCCGAGCTTGTCGGCGCAGGCGTCAAGGCACTCGACGAAGTGGATATCGTGCATGGTTTCGCCGGTGGCGAACAGGTCGCCGGGACGCAGCAAATTCTTGTGGCGGAATTCGAGCGGATCAAAGCCCAAGCGCCGGGCAATCGTATCCATGTGGGACTCGTAAGCCCAGGTGGCTTGCGAACTCATGGCCCCGCGAAACGCACCGGCCGGCGGCAGGTTGGTATAAATTCCATACGAGTCGACCCAAACAGCCGGAATGCGATACGGGCCGATCGCCCGGACCATACCCGACCGAACCAGGGAGGGGCTGGCATCGGCGTAAGCCCCACCGTTCCAATGGAGGGTCACCTGGCGGGCGGTGAGGATCCCATCCCGTTTGACGCCCGATTTAATGGTGATGGCTGCAGCGTGCTTGGAGACGGTTACAAATTCTTCAGGCCGACTTAACACCAATTTGACGGGACGACCGCCCACTTTCCAGGCCATGGCCGCGACCAGGGGTTCGAGGCGAACGTGCCCTTTGCCCCCATAGCCGCCACCCAGGGGTGAGACAATGATCCGGACGGCTTCCGGGTCAAGCTGAAACAATGCGGCGATGGTCCGGCGCACGTGAAAAGGGGCCTGGGCTGCCGTCCAAATGGTCAGGCCGCCGTCTGTCCATTGGGCTGCCGTAACGTGGGGTTCTAAGGTGGCGTGATTGGCAACCGGGCTGGTAAAAGAGTCCTCGATAATTTCGTCGGCCGCGGCAAAGCCCGCCTCGAGGTTGCCGTGGCGGAGTTTTCGGTGTTGAAAGCAGTTCCCATCCAGGTTTTCGTGTAGTCGTGGCGAGTCGAATTGCAGGGCGGGCGTGGCTTCATAGACGGCGGGTAAGGGCTCGTAGTCCACCTTGATTAGGGCCAGGGCTGCCTCGGCCGCATCCTCATTTTCGGCGGCAACCAAGGCCACCGGTTCGCCAACATAACGCACCCGGTCGTGAGCAACCACGGGCTGGTCCTGCATGTCGACACCGTAGAGCAGCCTTGGCCCGCCGGATTGGCCCAGGTCGGCGGCTGTCAAGACAGCGATGACACCGTGCAGTTGTTCTGCCGCACTTGCGTCAATGCCTACAACTCGAGCGTGCGGCAGGGGGCTGCGAAGCACTTTCATCACCAACATGTTGGGCAGTTGGAGGTTAACCGCAAACGGCACCGTCCCGGTAACGCGGGCTACCGCATCCAGCATGGGCACAGATTTACCGACAACCATCACCTACCTCCACAAGGTTTGTTGAAGAAGTTGGTCTAGACTCATTTTACGGCTCCAATACAACCCGTCCAATAAGTTGCTGTTGGCCCAAACGAGTATGGATGGCTTGAGCCTGTTCGAGCGGATAGACGCCGGTCACGACGGGACGTACCCGGCCGGCCTGAACCAGAGCCACCACTTCAGCCAACTCGCGTTTGGTCACGTTGCGCGATCCCAGGATTTCCCACTCGTTGGCCACCATCTCGCTGGCCTGTACAGAAAATTCACTTCCGGTGTGGAAACCGACAATCACCATTCTTCCACCTTTGCCCAGGGCCCCCAGGCTGGTGGCCAGCGTGGCCGCGCCGGTTAGCTCCAGCACGGCCTCAACCCCTTCGCCGTGGGTCCATGCTTGAGCGGTTTCCGCGAAGTTGCTCTCGGTTGGATCGACGACGATGTCGGCCCCATGCTGTGTAGCAGCTTCTAATTTGGCCGAACCTATGTCGACGGCCAGCACCAAGCCGCCCATAAGCCGGGCCAACTGAATGGCATGGAGGCCCACCCCGCCCCCGGCCCCGGTGATAATAACGCGTTCTCCAGGCTGCAGTCGCATCCGCTTGGTTAGGGCGTGGAACGGCGTACCAATCGCATTGGCCAAAATCGAGCCCTGGGCGAATGAGATCGACTCCGGTAGTTCAACCAGGTTTACTGCGGGCACGACGGTATACTCGGCGTAACCGCCCGGCGTTTGAATGCCCAAGTAGCCTCCAAAATCTTCGCAAATCGTTTCCCGCCCGGTTTGGCATTTACGACAGCGACCACAAGTAAGGTATAGGGTGGACGTGACCCGCTGCCCTACCTGCCAACCCGACACACCAGGACCCAGGCCGGCAACCTCGCCGGCAATCTCGTGGCCTAAGATGAGCGGAAATTCTGCGTGGGGTACCTGGCCGGATTTTATTTTTAGATCGAATTGATCAACGGCACATGCTTTCACTCGTAATAACACTTCACCCGGGCCGGGTTCGGGCTTGGGCATCTCCTTTAAGATCAGCGCGCCGCCCTTCTCCTCGACGATAAGTGCCTTCATTATAGAGATTACCTCCTCTCCAAGCCCAGCAGACGCTGCGCATTGTGTCCCGTGATGGCTTGTTTATCGGCTTCACTCAGGCCGGATAGCTGCTCGATGATCTCAGTGGGACGTTCGTAACCCATGTCAAAAGGATAATCGGATCCCATCATCACCTGGCCAACGCCGACCTGGTCGATCAGGTAGGCCAGGGCTGTGGCCGAATGGGTGATCGTATCGAAATAGAACTTTTTAAAATGGGTACTTGGCGGCGCGCTAAGGCGTTGGCGGGCCTCCGGCCGCATGTCGTAGGCGCGATCGAGGCGGCCGATTTGGTATGGCAAATGCCCTCCGCCGTGGAACAGGCAAATTTTTAGCTGCGGGTGTTCCTCCAGCAATCCGGACATAATCATGTGGGCTGCGGTCAAGGCAGTTTCAGCCGGGTTGGCATAGGCGTTCCATAGATAATAGTCCCGTTTGGCGCTGCCGCCAATTCCGGCCACGGGATGAATTTCGACAAAGGCACCCAGCGCTTCGGCTGCCGCCCAAAAGGGGCGAAATCGCGGATCGCCCAGGTAGGTACCGTTGACATTGGTGCCGATCTCGACGCCGAGTAGTCCCAAGTCATTTATGGCTCGCTTTAATTCGGCCACGGCTGCGTCGCTATTTTGTAGAGGGACAGTGCCAAGGGCCGCGACGCGCGGCCTGTAAGCTGCCGCCAGACGGGCCAGGGCGTCATTCTGGATCCGGTTGGCTCGGATAGATGCTTCTAAATTGGGTTCATAGCGGAACAATGAGGACCACGGCGTCAAAACAACCACATCAACCCCGGCTTTGTCTTGCTCGGCCAGGATCGTCTCGATGTCCACAAATTCGCGCAAGGCAGAGTTAATGCGCTTACCGCCAAAATCAACCCACTGCCGGCCCTCATCCCAAGTGACCATAGGCCGCCAGGTTTCCTCCGGCGCTGCTGCGCGGCTAATTTCCGGTACGATAATATGGGCGTGAATGTCAATCTTCGTCATTTTCACGTTCCTGCCTCTTAAGTTGTAAGAAATCTTAAAGCTTGCGCAATAGAGTGACCCCATCGCCGATCGGCACCAAGCTGATGTTGACTCGCGTATCGGTGTGGCGCTTTTTATTAAAAGCACGGATGGCCTGAGTATCAGTGTCTTGTTTGGTGTCGTCAATAACCGCACCGTACCACAGCACGTTATCGATCGCAATTAGACCCCCGGGTCGAACAAGCTGCAAGCACTGCTCGTAATAGGTGTCGTAGTTCTCCTTATCGGCGTCAATAAGGGCGAAATCAAAATCGTTTTGCCGGCCCGCATCGAGGAGAGCTTGGAGTGTTGCCGTAGCGGGGGCCAGGCGAAGATCAATTTTGTGGTCAACGCCTGCTTCTTGCCAGTACCGCCGGGCAATGCCCGTCCACTCTTCACTGACGTCACAAGCAATAATTTTGCCGTCGTCGGGCAGGGCTGAGGCCACCCACAGCGCGCTGTAGCCGGTAAACACACCCACTTCAAGGGTTTGCCCGGCTCCAATGAGCCTGACTAAAAAAGCCAGGAATTGTCCTTCATCCGGCGACATCTGCATACTGGAGCGTTCTTGTTTAGCCGTTTCGGTGCGCAGGCGTTTGAACAGCTCCGGCTCCCTGATAGAAACTGCAACCAGATAATCGTAAAGTTCGTCGGTAAGATTAATCGATTGATTTGCCATCACCACCTCTTTATTATTAGTTGACTTAGCTCATTATACGGCTGCCAAAACAAATGCCATAGGAAAGGTTTGCAGTGACGCTGATGAGTCTCCAATCTCTAAGCCCCTGTTTGGCTTATGTTTGATGCTCAAGTTGTGGTAGGAAGAAGACCGCAGGTATCGACACAAACGAGAATAGCGCGCCCCACCAAAAGGCTGTGTCCAGACCTAGGGTGTCTCCCATAAAGCCGAGGCTAATTGCAGCCACGGGACGAATGAGAAAGGCCAGACTAATGAAAATGCCGTTGCCCACCGCCCGATTTTGGGGCATATGTTCCTGCACGATGGCCATCAAGACCGGATTTGTAGATAGGGCAATCAGGCCATGCAGCAGCAGGACCGGAATGAGGAGCCAACCGCTTGTCTTCAGAAAAACCATCGTCATAAATGGTGCCGTAATCAAGGCAAAGAATAAAATCTTTTTTCGACCCAGGCGGTCGCTCAGGGTACCCCCCAGCAGGGCGCCTCCAACACCGGCTAATTCCCAAATTGTGAGTGAGAAGCTGGCTCCTAACAGGCTGGCGCCTTCCAGGTTTAGATAGGTGGGCAGATAAACCTGCATCGGCGTCAGCATGAATGATCTGGCGAAGAGAATGATCACGATTGGCACAAAAACGCGGCGGATGGTTGGCAGAACGGCACGTATATTTTGAGGTTTTTCGGTACGGGCCGGGATTTTTCGGAGTCGCCAATATAAGATCAAACTCGCTATCCAACCCAAAACCATCACCGGATACATCCCTTCTAAGGTCCAACTCGAAACAGCCCAGGCGACCAACAGGGGGCCAATCGTCCGGCCCAACTCACCGCCGGCCATGAATAGGCTCATACCTTTGCCGATCTGATTTCCTGAGATACGGCTTATCATCGCCGGGGCCGGGGCGTGGAAACAGGCCACGCTGACCCCGGCAACGAAAAGCATGATGGCCAAGATGGCGTAATTGGGCGCTATGCCCAGCAGGCTCATCACGGTGGCGGTGCTGGCCGGGGCCAAGATGATGAAGTAACGCAGGCTTACTTTGTCGGCGGCGTAGCCGATGAAGGGATTCAGCAGCGCCGGAAGCTGGGTAAATAATTGGAGTGACCCGGCCATCGTGAGTGACAGGGAAAGTTTCGTGATCAGCGACGGCAGCAGGGGGGCAAGAAAGGCAGAAAAGGTGTCATTAACGAAATGCCCGCCGACAATCGTAGTCACTTCGCCGGTTTTGAATTCTTCTTTTGTTGCTTGGGATATTGGAATGGTTTGGGTTGCCACGGCTGTCCTTTTTTTGTGGTAAATCTTCTGCACACCATTTGTGCACCACACGGTTTCGTAGGGCGCAGCAGGCCATACGGGCTTCAGTGTAAGGCTGGAATCGGTGCGCTGTTGGCCAGCCACCGCGCTCACATACCGGCCGGTTGGTCCTTGAGTTTTGGCTTGGGAGCCAAAAAGAATCACCCCAATTATACCGGTTGTCGCTAGTAACCCCGCGGCGATACCGGCCTGATCGATTA
>JBFGLD010000364.1:0-6096 GCA_041576335.1 Anaerolineae bacterium
ACAGAACCCGCTGGAACGGCCGTACGTGGTCAAAACCACCTGATCATCCACCCGCGCCCGGACAAAACACAGCCCTCGCTGGCCCTCCCGCAACTGGCAGAATCGGGGGCAGACGTCACACTGGATCCGGCCATCGTCCAGCCGGTGCCACCATTGCCCTTGGACCACACCTGCTTCGATCATCGTACGGTTTTGGATAGCCTTCATGGCTTAACTTTCTCCTTTTGTTCCGAACCTCTAATCTCCGTTCGCCATCGTTTAGTTGCTCTGCCCGTCTTCCTGCCAGATGACTGCGGCACCATAGCCAACGACCGCGGTGTAGTCACCGCTGACATCGCCCGACGTAGCGTGATGCAGAACCCGCACCCGGTTGGCGCCCAATTGCTTTGCCGCCCACAAAACAGCTGCAATGGCCCCTCGACCACAGGCAAAACCAACTCCTGCTTCTTCAGCCTCCATTACCGCCAACGGGTCAAACGCCTCGACCCGGCGCAGAAGCTCCGCATCCAATTTATCAGCATAAGCTTGCGGATTAAAATGTGATAAATCCGAACTGGCCACAAGCAATACCTGTTGTTCCTGAAGTGTTTCGGCCAGGGCTTGTCCCAACGCTTTGACCACACCCGGGCGCTGGTCCCGAATCATAATCGGCAGCAGCCGAAAATCCCCCAAAACATGCTGCAAGAACGGCAACTCGATTTCAAGCGAATGTTCGGTATCTCGGTGCAGCGGTGTACACTCAATACCAACCCGGCGCTTCAGCGCATCGTTTAACCGGTACACTGCTTGCTCATCCACGTCGACCAGGCCAAGCGGAGTCTCATAAGCTTCATAAGCCGTCGTCAGCAAGGGCGCCCGGTGAGCAAAATGTAGCGGCGAAATAACAACGACCAGTTCAGCTTGTAATCCTTGCAGACATTTAAAGGCATAAGCCGCCACGGAACCTGAATAAAGATATCCGGCGTGGGGTGCCACCACCCCCCACACTCTGCCCTGTGGCGGTCGCACGTCCGCTTGCGCCAGATATTGGTTGAGGTCTCGAGCCAGGGTTTTTGGGTGGCCCGGATACCAACGCCCTGCAATCGGAGAGGGTCTAATATTCATGGTAACCTCCTGAAACTCAAATGTCAACGTTACGTTCGACAGCGCTCTGCGTAACCGGCTCATCATTCAGTCACGGTGAGATAAAGCCGGTTATAGGTAAATTCGCCGTGTATTAAAGACTCTGCAGCCGCTTTTTTGCCAGGACAGACTCTACAGGCAATCCCCACATCGACATTTCGGTTGCCTCGACGATTGAATAGCCGGCTTCTTCTAGTAACTGCCGCACAAAAATAGGCCGGCAATCCAAATATTTGGGAAATCGCTGATGTCCCCAGCTATATAGTCGGCTCATCCAGGTCGGTCGGCCCGCTAGGGAGAGGGATACTACACAAATCCGTCCTGCGCCTCGCAGCACCCGCCAACATTCACCAAGAACCTGGGGAAGTTCCGGCGAATCAAATAGCTCTAACGTAAAGCTGAGGAAAATGGCATCAAAAGACTCTGCCCTAAAATTAAGCTTGGCCGCATCGCCACATTCCAATCTGACTCGGTCCGTCAGTTCCATTTTTTTGACTCTAGCCCGGGTCAGGTCAAGCATCCGGGGCGATAAGTCAACCCCATACACCCGGCCTGCCGCCCCAGCCGATTGGGCCAGAGAGATTACGCCGTGTCCCGTGCCAACGCCGATCTCAAGGATGATTTCGCCGGGCTGAGCCCCAAGCATGGCCAGGCCAGCCTTTCTGGCCTTTTTTTCCCAGAACCCCTCAAGCCAATCATACCAACCGCTGATCCGGTCGTACATAGCCTGGGCATCTTGCTTTGATCGCCGCACCCGGCTGATTTTTTGCTCGTTTGTGGTCATTAGCCTAATTGATCCCCATCTCTCGAGCCTAGGGGCATATTAAGACCGGCATTCGGAACGTCCGCAGGACTTGGTTCACGGTGCTGCCAAAAAAGATTTCCAATAACGGGCTAAAACCATAACCACCCATAATAATTAGGTCGCTTTTGTGTTCTCCGGCGGCGGTCAGGATTGCCTCGGCCACCGAGCCTTTCGCTGTTATAAACGTAGGCTGTGATGCGCACATGTTTAGATATTCTCGGGCAAAACTGAGACTTTCTGAGGTTACCTGTTTGCCCACTAGCATGGTGACCACGGCGAGAGAGACCTGCCACCGCCGTGAAGCGCACAAGTAACGGGCCATCGACAGGGCTTCCTGGGCCCTGGGGCTGCCATCGTAGGCTAGCAACACCCGTCGCCACTCCGACGTAGGTCCCAATACAACTAACACCGGTTTGGGGCAGCTCCGCAGCAGGCCGCTTAGGCCCGAGTGCACTCGAGCCAGCGGACGGGACTTTGGCGGGCGGGCCGCTGCGATAATTACTAAATCGACCCAGGGGGCGTGTTGGCAAATTGTGCGTCCTACTTCGCCGGCCTCGATCATAAGGCCACCAGGGATACCGGCTATGTGGCAACGTCGATCAAACTCAATTTGAATGGCCTGGGTTGTTCGACTCGTTAGCTCGGCCAGGGACGGGACAATATGCAAGCCATGCAGTCTTGCCCCCTCGCGACGAGCAATCTTAAGGGCCTGATGGAGGGCGGGCCAGCTATCTTTCTCACCACTAATTGGCACGAGTAAATCCTGAAAACGTTTGGCTCCAAGCTGAGCCGGTAATTCCCGTTGCTCATCAATTTGGACATCATCATTTAGCATCTTCCCCTCCTAACCGTTAGACCACCAACTTCGTAGAAAAAGGGACCGCTTTGTCCTACGAACCATGGGCAAATAAGGCCGACCGTCTTCTCGGCAGCCGAGTGATGGCCATAGGTCAAGTTTGCCCCCGGCCACGAGGATTGCTCCATTTCGTCGTCATCTCAGTCATTCCTTAGCAGTTGGGGCCCAGACATTAATGCCAGACTAAGGGAGTAACTCTGAGCTTCATGCCCAAATAGCAGGTCAGGAGGAAAAACTGAGGGCGTCGTCTTATGAGGAACAGTCAGCACGCCTACTACGTTTGCAGGAACGGATTTGATCTGAGGAGCACCCTAAGCCCCAACACACCTGGTGGTCTTTTGCCTCAATAAATCAGCAGTATAATTCCTCGGCCTGGCTACGGGCCTACAGTTCATTATACCTTCAACCTATGCTCAATGTAAACCAAATATCACCGGTTATACACTACAAAAAATAGATTAGGCGCGCCTAATCCATTTCACATTCAGCAACGTTTCGCGGGTTTTATGCAAAGGTCGCATGAGCAACGCAAACATCATATCCAGCGGGCGACCTGGTTTGTGTGACCTGATCAGTCTTTGCCTATCGCTCGGATTAGTAATAGAGGCCGATCGATGCGGTGTAACACTCCGGCGGCGACGCTGCCGTAGAACACGCGGGCCAAGCCCGTTCGGCCGTGGCTGGCCATAGCAATCAGGTCAACTTTCTCTCGCTCAGCAGCCTTGATGATGGCCTCAACGACGGGTCCATGAGCTACGATAATGCGGCCTGGGATTTCTTTTTGGTGAAATCGGTTTTGGGTGATGGTCAAATAACTTTCCGCTTCTTCTCGGGCTCGTTTGAATGCTTCGGCATCGATTCTGCTAAAAGATTCAACTTCGTGGAAGTGTGGTTCAACCACTCGTAGAAGAACAACTTCGGCCTTGTACGATTGGGCCAAGTCTTCCACATGGGGTAGAATCGCTTCGGCCAAATTTGAGCCATCCAAAGGAACTAAGATTGTTTTATACATATACGCCTCCGGCTGCTGCAATTCAAGGTCTGGCTCAATCAAGATCCAAAGAAAATAGGCACGGACGCCGTTAACCGGCTCTCTCTATTGAGTGAGCCCGGACTAATAAAACGGGTATATTCGCCCCCCGCAGCACCTTGTCCGCGACGCTGCCAAATACCCAACGCTGCAAACCGGACCGGCCGTGAGTGGCCATAACAATTAAGTCGATAGGGTGACGTTGGGCAAAATCTATGATCGTTTCAGCTGGCAGCCCCATCTCAACGACTCGATGTATCTTAACCTCATCACACTCCACTCTGTCACAGATATCCTTCAAATAAGTTAGGGCAAAGCTTTTTTGTAGTTGCCACTGTTCGTCGACAAAAATGGGATGACTGGTTGCGTCAATAATCACGTGATCAATAGGAGAGATGACCTGCAGCAAAGTAATCTCGGCTTGGCTCAGTTGAGCCAGCGCAAAAGCATCTTCTAGGGCCATTTCTGCCAATTCCGAGCCATCTAACGGAACAAGAATGTGTTGATAGTTTGTCACCATAGTACAGTCTCCGTGGGTTGGGGATTGCTCGACAGCCTAGCAGCGAGTCTTCCGGTTTCCTGGTTCCAAGTATAAAGCAAAACCTCGCCGAATACACCCATCACTTGGGGAGGTTGATTACTGGATCAGTGGCGAGTATTTAACCTAGTCACCTGTCCAGTTTTACAAGCGTCCATATCAAGTCCAAATTTTGATAAATTTTGCTTTTTGTGATAAAAATCACTGAGATGAGATTCGAGTCGGGCGATGTGCTTGCCCACCGAATACGATCGATATTAATTCATCTAATTAACCGATAAAACAGTTCAAAACAGATTTACAGACACAACTGGGTGCTTATGTATATTTACAATCGTTACTCACAGGCTGCTCAAAATCATACGGCTAAGATCACGGTGCCGCCTCAAACTTCCAGCCGAATTTTGGGACTATGGTTATTCACTGTCTGTTTTTTTATCGCCGTGCTGGTTGTCTTTGGCGGCTTTGTGCGACTCACCCGCTCCGGTCTCTCGATCGTGGAATGGGATATTGTCACCGGGGTCGTGCCGCCCATTGGAGACACGGCATGGCAGGAAACGTTTGAGAAGTATCGCCAGACCCCCGAATCGCAGTTAATCAACCCCGAAATGACCCTGCCGGAGTATAAATTTATTTATTATATGGAATATTTTCACCGCCTGCTAGGTCGACTGACCGGATTGCTCTTAGTCGTGCCGCTCATAGTTTTTCTGATCAAGCGAACTATTCCGCTCCGGAAATCACCCGTTTATTTGGGCCTCGCTGCGCTATTTGCCCTCCAGGGATTTATGGGCTGGTATATGGTCCAGAGTGGGTTAGTTGACCAACCCCATGTGAGTCATTATCGCTTAACCGCTCACCTGCTGCTGGCCTTGCTTCTGTTTGCAGGCTGTTTCTGGCTCGGTCTTAACAATACCTTCGGCACCGCACCTCTAAAGGCGATTCCGGCTAGTTCGAGCAGCTTTAAGTTATCGCTTGGGCTGCTGGGCGCCATCATCCTTCAGATCACTTATGGCGGTTTTGTAGCTGGTTTGAAGGCAGGCCACATCTCCGATACTTTTCCGCTCATGTCCGGCTACCTCATTCCGCCCGGGCTCCTGTCGTGGCTTGAACCCTGGCCGCTGAACCTGATATCCAATCCCATAACAGTTCATTTTCTGCATCGCTGGATTGCGCTTGTAGTCTTGGCTCTAACTCTTGCTTTGTATTTTGAAATTAATAAAACTGCTCGTTCCCGGACGATACGAGTCAGCGCTGTCGCCTTGCTTTTGTTGGTGTCGGTTCAAATCTTGTTGGGCATCGCCGTTATTTTCTGGCACGTGCCCATCTCTTTAGCCTTGGTTCACCAAGCCGTGGCCCTGATGCTCTTTGCCATTGGGCTGTACATAAATCATCAAGTCATACTTAAAGCCCAGCCCCGCTGATGGGGATACCCGATTTCAGCTCACGGCCTTGATAACTTCCGGCAGGGAAGCGAGGCGGTCACATTATGTCGGTTTTTTTGATGCAATCAGATCGCCTTTCATCCCTGTAATAGCGCCATTTCATTCATTGGGTGAATATTGTGGCCGTGCAAAAGTAGACTATTCCCGGTAGTCGAATTAAAATTAGGATCATGGCTACGAAACACCCATCCGACCTGCTCGCGCAATCTCGGCTCTTCAAAAATTTGACCGGTGCGGAAGGCGAGGAGAAACAGTTTGGTCCTAACGCTTTGCTGATCTTTGAACCCGGCGAAAACCATG
>JBFGLD010000365.1:0-6082 GCA_041576335.1 Anaerolineae bacterium
AGAATGAAGCGACAGACTTACGTTCCTAAATTAGCGGAGATGAATCCGGCGATCACGGCCAAAGCTTGACTGGCCTCGGGCAGGAAAGGGGCGAACATCTGAAACACGTGCGGCATATCGGGCCAGGTGTCCAGGCGTACCGGCACGCCAGTGCGCTCTGCTTTGTCAGCAAACCGAACAGAATCATCCAAAAGTACCTCCGCTTCCCCAACCTGTAACAGCATCGGTGGTAGTCCGCGTAAATCGCCGTACAGGGGAGAGACGTAAGGATCCTCTACGGCAGCTCGGTCTTGCAGATAGGCCTTGACTACCGCTTTGGAGGAACCAGTTTTGAGGGTTTGGCCCTTATGCAGCCATAAGGCATGTTCACAAAGTTGAATAATCTGGGCGTGAGAGTGTGAAACCAACAGGATCGTGACGCCTTCGTGTTTCAACTGCTGCATTTTGGCAAAACATTTGTTTTGGAAAGCATAATCTCCCACGCTCAAAATCTCGTCAATCAGCAGAATATCCGGTTTCAAATGGACGGCCACGGCAAACCCTAGGCGAGCATGCATGCCGGAGCTGAACGTCTGGACCGGACTGTCGATAAAATCGTCCAGCTCGGCAAAATCCACCACCTCGTCGATGATCGCTTTTGTTTCCTTATTGCTTAGCCCTAGAACCGCAGCCGCATTGAAAATATTCTCCTGGCCTGACAGGCGGGGATTAAAGCCGGCGCCCAGCGCGATGAGAGCCTGCACCCGTCCGTCGATAATAATTTTGCCGGCGTCGGGCTTAAGCGTGCCGTTGAGCATTTTCAGCGTCGTGGTTTTGCCGCAGCCGTTGCGGCCAATCAATGCCAGCGAGTCGCCGGGGTAAAGGGCTAATGAGATATCGTCCACCGCTAAAAACTCGTCCTGGCGCAAATATGTATCCTGACTGCGGCCCAGCAATTCGTTAATGAGGGCTTTGATGCCGTATTGCCGGTGAACATCCGCCCGACGAGAATATTTTTTAGACACGTTTTCAACGACGACGACAGGTTTCATCTCGAATTTTTATCACGCTTGGCTCTCGCCTCATCATAGTTTGTCAGATAAGATAGGCACGGACAGGTGAAAGATCATCCAGCCGCTTAGAAAGATGAATACCAGCAGGCTGCAGGTGATGACGTAAGCGGTTAAATTAGAAAACTCATTCTGGGTGGCCATTAAACGCAGGTTAAACAAGACGATTGCGATCGGATTTATTTTATAAAAATAGGCCAGCGGCACAATATTGGGTGCGTAAAAGATAACCGGGCTGGCGTAGAGCAACGGCCGCAGCGCGATGTTGACGGCTCGGCCCACATCGCCATAAACGATATTAAACGGGGCCAAAAATACGCCAAAGGCCATCCCTAAAAGAATAACGGAAGGGTACAGCAGCAGAAATTTAGCAAATCCAACCCAAGATAAGGCATCGAACAGCCAACCCAGGACGAACATGACCAAAATTCTGAAGAATGAGTTAAACATGATCTTGAAAACGATTGAGAGCAGCAGCGCTTCAGGCGGTACCTTGACCTGGGTCAGCAGCGTTTTAGAACGCTGCATCACGCCTAGGGGCAACGTTATTGCTTCTGAAAAGGTTTGCCACAGCATCAGGCCAAAAACCACGAAAACCGGAAAGGGCATATTAATCTCCCCGGTGCTGATTACGTTACCGCGCTGGAGCACTACAAAGATGGCAGCCAGCACAATCGGCTCAATAAAATCCCACAGCAACCCAAAGCGGGATTGGGCGTAATCGGCCTTGACCTCTCGCAGGAACAGGCGATAGGCCAAGTAGCGTCCCCGCAGCATGCCGGCAATCATCGCCTTAAACACACTCTTTAGATCTTTAACCTTTGACTCGGCGGTGTATATCTCAAAATTGTTGCTGATCATGGCTTAATCTCTAAGGCTGGCCTTCCCGATAAATTTGCTCGATGAGCTGCATCACCCGCAGCGCATCTTGTGAGTTGCCGGAAAGAACCGGCTGCTGGGTTTGAATGGCCTCCACAAAAGCCGAAATTTCTAAAGACCAGGAGTCGTCTTGGTCGAAGAAAATGGTTTCCTCGCGGGGCCGGCCAAATGCAAAAGCCTCATCCTCAAATTGGCGGCGGGCAAAAGTCAAGCTTTCGTCGCCGTAGCTGCGCGTGGATGATAAAATACCGTTAATGTTGATGTAACCATCCTGTAAACAAATTTCCAGAGAGAAACGGTGCTTCCACTGAGTGGCCGAAGAGTGCAGCATAGCCACCTGACCCTGTTCATTGGACAGAATCGCAAAGGCGTTATCGTCGAGTTCGATATTCCAGAAAGAAGTGGTCACCAGACTTCTGACCTGGGTAAAGTCGCCCGCCAAAAAGCGGAACAAGTCAACCATATGGATACCCTGATCCAACAGAATACCGCCTCCGGCTATGTTCGAATCGTTGCGCCATTCGTTCTCAAATTGAATACCCCCGCATTTACCGTATACCCCCCGCAGCCACAAAATTTCACCAAACCGGCCGCTGTCAATCATCGACTTGGCTTCCATAATGGCGTAGTGATAACGATGGTTAAAGCCAAATTGCAGTTTCAGTCCGGGTTGGGCTTGTTCCGCCGCAATAATCTGCTGAACATCGCCCACGGAGCGCCCGGGAGGTTTTTCGCAAAAAACGTGCTTGCCGCTCTGCAGCGCTTGGATTACAATTTGGGGCGCCACATTGTTGTATGTCGCCACAAATATAATATCCAACTCCTCCTGAAGTAACGCCTCGTAATCCGTATGGAACCGCAAACCAGGAAACGACTCGGCCCGGTTGCGATTAACATCACATACGGCTGCCAAAGCCAGGTTAGGGTGGGCCTGAATGTGCCGGGCCCGTCTTTGTCCGACCTTACCCAACCCCACAACCCCAACCCGTAGTGGACTGGCGGCCGATCGACGCGCCTGCGCCAGTGAGGCTGAAGCAGGCGCGTCTGCCTGAGGTAGGACAAAGTGGACTGCCGGTTCAGCTAGCTGTTTAGTGGATGTCATTTTGGCTCCTTGTTTGGACTATTGGGTCAGACAACCGCGCCGGGCTAATCGCAAATATGAGTAAATGAGATGATCCAAGATTTGAAATATGTCTTCCACCGGTCCATATTCGCCGCGGTGAGTCGGGACGTGCAGACTAATATCAACCATTGTCTGCAGTTTGCCGCCGTCGAAACCGGTGCAGCCGATGGTTAACGACCCGACCTCTTTCGCATACCGCACGGCTTCGATGACATTTGGTGAATTACCGCTCACTGAAAGCGCCATCAGGATATCCCCAGGGTGCAGAACGTCTTCCAGCTGCTGGACAAAAACGTTCGCATAGCCATTATCGTTGGCCAGGGCCGTGGTTATGGCCACGTTATCCACCAAACTAATCGCCTTGAGGGGCTTAAGCCCCGGTGCACGGGTGTTAAGCCGCATATCGCTGGCAAAGTGTGAGGCGGTAGCCGCACTGCCGCCATTGCCAATAAAGTAGATTGTGTTGCCCCGCTCCGCCGCCCTGACAAATGCCTCAATAATCTGGGCAATAGTTTCTACCTTAAGTTGAGCCATCAAGTGTGACAGATAGGCCAGATAATGGCTGACAAAATCACACGTCGACTCAGTGTGTTCATAATGGGTCTCTAAACCTTTCAATCCCTTGCTCCTGAAATCCTTGATTAAACGCTACTTTTCCGGGCTACGACCCGTAAATACGAACTCAGTAGATTCTGCTGGAGGAATTGCTGGAGCCTGCGCCGGGCGTAACGATCCCGGTGCGTAAAGAAATATTTCAGAAAGCGTGGTGTCTCTATATCGGGCTGCTCCTGCAGTATCCGCTCGATGAGCTGCACGTCGAGTTGTCCGGGAGTGCTCTCCTCCAAAATTTCAAAGCCCACCATCTTGAGCAGCGCCCGGATGCCCTCCACCGACATCAAGTTGATGTGTTCAGCCGGAAATATAGTGGCTCGCTCCCACAGCACTTGAATGTCTAGGCCACTGCTTGAGCGCGTGGTTAGCGCCAAAATACCGCCGGGCCTCAAGGCTGAATAAGCCCCCAATATCATATCGAACGGGCTGATCTGATGCTCTAACACGTCAAAAGCCGTGATAAGTTTTGATTGAGACCCGGCCAGGGCCGTCAGGTTATCAACCACAGTTAATCGGTTCTCCCGAGCCCGTAGATAGCTTGACCCCAAGGCAGCAAGCGGCTTGGCGGCGATGACCGGGCTAACTTGACGTTTTAACAATTCGGTCAAGTAGGTGGCCGACCGAGTGCCGACGTCGACAATAGGCTGCGGCCCGCTGTGGCGCATCCGCCCGCACAACTCGGTCACCCATTCAACACGATACAGCCCCAATTCTTTGGTGCGCTGGGCCATGGTTTGCTGATATTCCTGGCTGCCTCGAAAGGCTGCTACCGGCGAGGCATACAAATACCAATCGAGCAGCTGTTCAGTGGGCCGGGGTGAGGCAAAGATCGTAGCGCAGGTTTGGCACAGCCAATAGGCATAGCCATGCTTCTCGAAGGCAGGTTCCCTGTCCGGCGAGTCGCAAGCAGGACAATCTATCTCCCGGAACTGGTCTCGTTGATCGAGCATCTCCTTGGCTGCGGCGATACAGATGTCAATAAACTGCTCGTAAAGCCCGGGAGGATGGACCTCTATTTCTTCTAGATGTTCATTTATGACAACCTGTTTCAAGATAAGTCATCCCCAACTTGCGCTAACATGATTAACAGCCTGGCGTGTGTGCCGGGAGAAGCGGCAACACTATGGATGGCTCCGCCGGATAATAGAGGAGAGCCCGCGGCGACCGGAAAAACTGGCTGCCCCCAAAAATCGGTGTAGCTGGCACCGGCTTCCTGGGCGATAAGTGCCCCGGCCGCGTCGTCCCACAATTTAGCTTCCCAACTAATGGCAGCCCGTAAGCGCCCGGCAGCAACATAACATAAGTGCAGCGCTTGCGAACCCATGACTCGCAATTTGCCAAAATCACCTAACAGGTCCGACAGCAAAGCGGACCTGCCGGCTCTGACGCTCCAATCAATAAAGTCGGAGCTACCCCCAACCGGCAGCGGAAGGGAGCGGTCGGTATTAATCGTCAGCGGCTGCTCATTCGCAAAGCTGCCTTTACCTTGAGCCGCCCGAAAGAGCTCTTGACGTATCGGATCGTAGACCCAACCTAAGATCGGTTCGCCACTTTGCAGCAAGGCCAGCGAAATAGAAAAAAAAGGGATCCCCAGGGCAAAGTTAACCGTGCCGTCAAGAGGGTCGATAACCCAACAGAACGTGTCAAGTGAAATCTTACCCGCCTGGATACTCTCTTCGGCAATGATGTCGTGCTCGGGGAAGTTACGCTGAATTTCTTGCTGGAGGAATTTTTCTACTGCCAAATCGGTCGCGGTTACCAGATCAAAGCGGCCCTTAGGATCGGCGGCAACACGGCCAAAATCATCCAAGATAAGTTGGCCGGCGGCCTTTATTGTGTTGGTGGCAAATTCGTTTATGTTATTCCAGGCCTGCCGTTCCAATTGTATAACATCCAAACTTGGGGTTGCCGACAATCAAAACCGGTAACAATGTTGTTACCGGCTCAGAGTCCCAAGGTCTCCTCGATTCGCAATCTCAGATTATAATCGATATTCCAGGTAGTGACAAATCGAAAATTAGCTTAAAATAGCGTCTTGGTACCACGCCCAGAATTGGGCCACACCTGCTTCCACAGAGGTATTAGGCTGATAATCTAGCAAGCGTTGAGCCTTACCCACGTCGGCATAAGTATAGGCAACATCGGCATCCATCATCGGGGCCGGGACCAAGTTTGCCGGACGTCCCGCCAATTTCTCGATAACCCGAACAAAATCGGCCAGCAGCACCGGCTCGCCGCGGCCAAGATTGATGATTTCGTATCCACACGGGCGGTCAACGGCCGCCACCACCCCGGCCACAATGTCGTCGACAAAGGTCCAATCCCGATGCATTTGCCCGTTGTTATATAACGGCACCTCTTTGCCGAAAAAGATGTTGTCCAATACTTTATAGGCCATCATATCCGGCCGGCCGCGGGG
>JBFGLD010000366.1:0-6059 GCA_041576335.1 Anaerolineae bacterium
CAACACCTGCATCCAACCGGGCTGGGCCCATCACGGTGGGGGCGGTGAGGGCCATTTCGACGCCGACCACACCGTGCACCTGGAGCTTGACGTGGGCAGTACCGGCCAGGCTCACAACTGGCTCTATGTTCCGGCCAAGGCCAATCAACTCCAGTTTGACCTGTGGCGGGTGGATGGGCCTTCCGGTTCGGCCGATCAGCTGGAGGTCCGGTTGGGGGCTCAAATCCTGGTCTCGTATGAGCTGCGAGAGGGCGCTCCGTTTGAAGATAATAATTTTATCACCTATCGCATCGCCGTGCCGGACAATCTCCGCGGCCAGGTCAAACCGCTCACCTTCGGGCTGGTGGGCGTCGACGTTTTGGACGGCTCTGAGGTGCGGGTCGATAACGTCGGCTTTATTGGCGCAGAGGTGGAGCCGATTTATCTCGTATTCTTGCCGGTCACGCTCAAGCCGTAGGCATCGCGATTCACGGGCATGCTTGCGAGCGAGAATGACAGCGGGTTAGGCTGGATAGGAAACGATTACGAATTAATTTCTCTCTCGAAAACCGGCGAAGGCCTGCTAGGGCGAATCGCGGCCTGTCGACCGGCCGAGCTTGATAACGACCGGCTTTGGAACCTGGACACCATACTTTATGTCGGCTGCTCCCGGGCTCGTAACCACCTAATTCTCTTGACGGCAGCCGATTTATCTGACACAATTCAAGTGAAACTTGGCTAAAAAACGGAGAAAATTAAAATGAGTGTTCGTACTGTAACTTTGGAACTTCCGGAACATTTATACGTGCGTCTGGAGCGAGCGGCCCAGGCCACCCGCCAGTCGCTTGATGAGATTTTGCTGCGAGTCATGCAGGTGGGCAGTCCAACCGGTTGGGATGATGCCCCGGCCGAATTTCAGACCGATCTGGCCGCTCTGGATCGGATGGATGATACGGCCCTGTGGAACATTGCCCGAGGCCACAAAACCGAAGCCGATATGACGCGCTACCAGACTCTGCTCGATAAAAATGCCAACAACACGATTTCGGCGGAGGAGCAAGTTGAGCTATCCCAATTGCGTACCGAATTTGACCGCCAGATGTTGCGCAAAGCCCATGCCGCTGCGCTCCTACGCTGGCGTGGGCATCAGATACCGCCAGCCGAAAAACTAAGCCAGATTCCATGAGCGTGTATCTATCGGCCGAACTGCGCCAACATTTGGAAGAGACAGATAATCGCCACTGTGCCTACTGCTACACCGCTGAGGTCAATACCGGCCAACCAATGACCGTTGACCACATTGTTCCCCAGGCTCAGGGCGGCACAACCGTGTTTAATAACCTCTGCTTTGCCTGCCGCCGCTGCAATGAGTATAAAGGTAGTGCTTCAACCGCCCCGGATCCCTTAATCGGCGAAACCGTCCCTCTGTTTAATCCACGCCAGGATTCTTGGGTAGATAATTTTGCCTGGGATGAGTCAGGTGTATTGATTGTGGGCCTGACCACCATTGGGCGAGCCACAATTGTGTCATTCTGAACGTAGCAAAGCGGAGTGAAGAATCCCTCAAAACGTCGCTCGCGAGACACGGTATTGGGGACTCTTCGCCTGTGCCCTGTGGGTGCTCCCGTTGGTCGCTCAGACTGACATATCGTGTTACCGGCTTGATTTCTTAATCTCAATAAGGCAGGCGGATTGCCGAAGTGTGGACTCAGATTGGTATCGTCCGGCAGCCAGAAGTCGAGCAGGCGTATGGGTACCAGTGTGGTTGACGATTCCGGCAGGGTGGCTTGCTCTACATCGGCGGCAGTGGCGACTACATTGCCGCGAACGGCAGCCTGGTCGCCAACGGGGACACCAGCCGGTAGAGACTGGCTGCCCTCCGCTGCCGTGTCGCTGATGTCCAGAGCAGGCTCATCCTCGACGTTATAGGGTTGGCGGCTCTCCAAGAGCAAATCGACCGAGGGTTACCCCCCATCCATTAGATGTCCACCTCAACTTTTCCTGCTGTCATCGATGCCGCTTGGCCCGGGCTGACCCATGATGCTCTGCACGATGCTGTCGTCGATACAACCATTTCGCCGGCGCTGGCCTCGGCCGATCTGGGCCGCAATCAGGTGAACGTTTTCTCCTTTGCCCCCGATCAGCTTGCTGCCCTGGAACAACGCCTGGTCAGGGGAGCGGTCTCTTTCCGTCTGGACGGTCCCAGTTCAGGGAACGATAACCTGTTCACCTGGGACAGCGGTTATGCCGGCGGCAGCGAGGCGTTAAACACAACACCCGTGCTGCGAATTGTGGCCATTCCACCCCCGCTGCCCGAGTATGTCATCGTGACCAGCACGCCAACACCGGAGAACATCGTCACGGCGGCCGCTGTGGCAGCCACGGCCACCGAAGTAGCAGCTGTTATGGGAACCTACACCCCGGTACCGGACAGCTGGGTGACGCCCGCCGTGGTTATCCCCCAACCAACACCGGCCAACTCGGCCACGGCGGCCTTCCAGGTAGAGATAGCCACGGCCGAGGCGCTCATATTCGGCACGGCCACGCCCACCCCACCTAACGTGTGGACGGCTACGCCGGCGCCGGACGACCATCTTGGTAACCCGACGCCTATACCCACGAGCAGCACTGACAGCGGCACGCCCCGGCCCAACTATGTCATTGTGACCAGCGTACCGACGCCGGAGAACATTATCACCGTGGCCGCGATGGCGGCCCGGGCTACCCAAGTGGCTAATACCACTGGCACATACACCCCGGTACCGGACAATTGGGTCACCCCGATTGTCATAACGCCCCAGCCGCCGCAGCCGACCCCGGCCAACGCAGCCACGACTGTTTACCGAGCAGCAATGGCCACCGCCGAGACGTTTCTTAACGGCACGGCCACCCCCACCCCATTCAATGTATGGACGGCCACGCCAACGCCGGTTTTTGTCCTGCTAAGCGGTGACGTCGCAACCCCGTGGGCTGCGTTCACGCCTACGGCGACACCTCAGCCCATCCCGCCGGTGCTGGTGGGCAAGATTATCTTTCTCTCAAACCGATCCGGAGGCAATGAATCGCTGCAGGAGCCGCTGGTGTATGTGATCGACCCCGACGGCAGCAACCTGGCAGTGCTCACCGACCCGGCCGTCCACGACGTAGCCATAGACCGCGACCGTTATTCGGCCGATCAACGATTTCGAGTGTTCGTAAAGGATGCCCTGCGCTTTGATAACAAACGGGTGCCGGCCCTATATTTCATTGACTACCTCTACCAGGCAGAGGAGCAGCTCAGCCACTTTGGGGCTGGGGCTGCCTGGGATCCGGTTTGGTCACCAACCCGCGAGCAAATTGCCTTTGTCTCAAACGACAGCCGGGATGATGAGATTTGGATTGTCAATCGGGATGGAACGGACCTTAAACGGTTAACCGAAACTAATGAAGCCCGCAATGCTCGTGAGATCGGAAAAGACACCTTCATTCCCGAAGTGAATGGGCATCCCTCCTGGTCGCCCGACGGAACCCAGATTGTCTTTTGGTCCAACCGCACCGGGAACCGGCAAATCTGGGTAATGGATGCTGATGGAAGCAACCTGTATAGCCTCAGTACGACCAACCACGATGATTGGGATCCGGTGTGGATCAAATATGCCGACCCGGCCCGCGACCCGGTGCCGGACATCACCCGCAAATAAAGACACCTTGTCTCAGTAGGCCTTAAATCTCGAACGGCAGGCTGAAACGAATAGTGGTACCGGGGGTTGGCCCGCTACGACTTTGGGCCCAGATTTCGCCGCCGTGGGCGAGAACCAGATTCCTGGCAATAGCTAAACCCAACCCGGTTCCGTGCGAATCGCCGGTTTTATAAAAGCGGTCAAAAATGTGGGGCAGGATTTCCGGAGAAATGCCGGCGCCGGTGTCGCTGACCGAAGCAATGACTCGCTGTTCAGCCGGGTTGACCTGCCCGGTCACCGAGACCCGGCCCCCGGCCGGGGTATAACGCAGGGCGTTGGCAATTAAGTTGGCCAGGACCTCGCGTATCCGCACGGAATCCAGGTCAACCAGCGGCATCTCTTCGGCCACCCAAACGCTTAATTCAACCCCTGCCGCCTCGGCTTGCGGGCGAAACGAGGTGACGGTCTCACCCGCAAGGACGCCGAAATCGGTCGGCTCACGATGTAATTGCAGGGCGCCGCTTTCGGCCAGGGCCAGGGTGCGCAGGTCATCGATCAGGCGGGCCAGCACGCGTGTATCCTCCAAGATGGCAGCCAGGTGGGCGTCATCTCGCGGGTAGACCCCATCGAGCAGCCCTTCCAGGCTGCCCTGAATAATAGTGAGCGGCGTGCGCAATTCATGGGTCACGTCGGCCAGCAGGTTGCGACGCTGGGTTTCGGTCAGCTGCAGCCGTTCAGCCATGGCGTTGAAGGCCCGGACCAGGGCGCGTAATTCAGCCGGGCCGCGTTCAACCGCGCGGGCGGCGTAGTCACCGGATTCTATCCGGCCCACCGCTTCCATCAGCTCACCAACCGGCGCAGCAAAGCGCAGTAGAATTCGGGCCAGCACTAGCAAGCCCACCAGGCCAACCCCAAAACCGGCCAGGAAGACAAAGGGCAGCGCCCCCTGCGGCACGCCCAGCCGATCCCAACTGATAAAGGCCAGCCAGAAAGCCAGGGTACAAAGGCCGGTCGCCAGCATCGCCAGCACCGCAAACAGGCCGGCTATCCGCCAGAAGAAAAATCGACGTATGTTAGACCAACGTGGCCGGCCGGGCGACCCGTGTGGGGGCCACGGTTCGTCGTGGGGCCACCACGGTGGGCGATGGCGGGGAAAGTGACGGGGCATTATTTATTCATCCGCAAATTTGTAGCCAACGCCGTACACAGTCAAGATGTAACGCGGCTGGCGGGGGTTCGGCTCCAACTTGCGGCGGATATTTTTGATATGGGCATCGATAGCTCGCTCATACGACTCAAAGGCGACCCCATGCACGGCGTTGAGTAGTTGGCCCCGGGTAAAGATCCGCCCCGGTTGGCCGGCCAGCGCGGCCAGCAATTCAAATTCAGTGGCGGTCAAGTCGATAGGGCGCCGGCCCAACGTGGCTCGCATGCGCGGCAGGTCGAGCGTCAACTCGGCGGTGCGAATTATCTCCCGGCCAGGACTGCTCAAAGTTTTTTCGGTGCGCCGTAAGACGGCCCGGACGCGGGCCACCAACTCTTTGGGGCTGAACGGTTTGGTGAGATAATCGTCTGCACCCAACTCCAGACCCACGAGTTTATCTGATTCGTCGCCGCGCGCGGTCAGCATGATAATCGGTACGTTTGACTCTTTACGTAGGGCGCGGGTCACGTCCAGGCCATCCTGGTCGGGCAGGCCCAGGTCCAAAACAATTAAGTCGGGCCTGACCTGACGGGCTGCAGCCAGAGCCTCTGTGCCGGTTGCGGTGGTTAATACGGCAAAGCCGGCGTGTTCCAGATAATCGCGGGTCAGCCGGAGAATCTTGGTTTCGTCATCAACAACCAGAACCGTTTTCATCACGTTAACACCCTGCGCCTAAGCTGTTGATTTTTTCATTCACATCCATCTTACATTACGAAGGCGCGCGCAGCAAACTCGGGGTTTTATCAGCAAAACGAGGAGCAACACCCCCGCCCTGAGATGTTCCTCCTCATCCTTTTGTACCTCGTCATCCTTCCGGCGAGGCGGGAGTCTGCTCTACGCCCTGATTATGAGCCTGGCGATGCCAATCTTCAAACCTCGACGGGATGCCTTTATCCCCGTGACCGTGTCTCCAACCAGGGCCATAGCCCCACCGGCCGCCCCACCACAAGCCCCGGAACAGGACAAAGATGAGGAAGAGGAAGAGCAGCGGCCCAAAACAGCCAAAGAAGCCAAAGCCAAACGGACGGTAAAACCAGAATGGCCCGCCATAGTACGGATAGGGCCTCATCTCTGCCCCCGGTGGAAGATCACCTAACTGTCCGCTTTGAGCCAGACCCTGGGCAACCCCTATGTTATAGGCATATGCCCCCAGGCTGACTGCGCCGGCAATCAACACCAGCACCAACAAAATCCCAAAAACTATTCTCCTGTTCATA
>JBFGLD010000367.1:0-6052 GCA_041576335.1 Anaerolineae bacterium
AGGGAGATGCCTTCACCTTGGGTCCCATCGCGCAGGGTCGTATCATACAAAGATATTTGGATCATTAGACTAAACTCACAGCCTTATCAAAATTCCTTTATCATTAATGTGACGCTGATTTTATAACATTGGTTTAAGACACGCAAGCCAAGCCGGCCAAGACTGGCCTAACCGTTCCTGCCCGTGTTGACCTGGTTTGTCTTCGCGGTAAGCTGAAACTAGCCACCAGACCAGGAGCAAAACTCTCCACATGCCTGGTGTAGTTCACGGGGTTTGTGGTTTACAATTGATTTGAACGCACGATTAGGACGGTTGGGACTTTTATTTATCTCTAGAAGCCGAGCGCCTTTAATTCTCCAAATTATGCGGACGTACAAAGAATACTGAACCGAGGTATAGCAGTCATGAATTTTTACGATGACGTAGTATTCAAAGTGCGACTTGATTATACGCAGTTAGATCTTAATATTGGTGTTAGTGAAGCCAGATCACTCTACGAGGAGATCATAGCGCCGGACGCTGCGCGAGCGTTAGAGTATGCTGTTAGCGCTTTAAGTCAATCGCAGCCAAACTATATTAAGATCTGGCAAATCAAGACTCACGTTGAAATGCAAAATGCAGAGTTTCGAGGCCAATTGAGTTCCACTTACAAGCCTCATGGATAGATCGCCTGCGGAATTCATTTGACTCTACTCGGCCGGGCAGAGCCACCTGCAAGCACCTTGCCGAGGCGGTATTGAATCTGGTTGCAGTGCCTTCAAAGGTCCAGCCTCTTCCCTAGACAACTGAGCAAGTATTGTGGCGCTTTCTAAAAACTACAGCGACTGATGCCGGTTAACGACGTGGAGTGCGGTCCGCCTGTGTAGGCTACACTCGACCGCGGCGATGGTCGTTCTGGGCGTGGAATTCAATTAAAAGGTCATCCAGGGTTCGGAAAAACTCATTAACGATGACGCGAGAGCCCTTGTATCCATGTTGGGAGATGGTATCAAGCATCACTTTCACCGCAAACTCCATGGCCAGACCCTCTATTTGCTCTGAGCTTAGTTTTTCACCGGCTTTCATGATTTTCGCTCCAGAATTTTAAGCATAATGAGAATGTGCTGAGGTGCAAGCGTTGGTTTCAGGGCGACAATACGCTACAGCACGGAACTGTCTTACCTTCGCACCGGGACCGTCCCGGAATTTTGAATGACCGCAGAGGTTTCGCTGGCCCGCGCCGGAGGGGCCAGAACCTCTGCGGCCTGGTAGCCCAAGATATGGGACGGTTCTCAGTGTACCGATATCGTTGGGACGTGGCTAGGCTATCGTAATATTCTTGGAGAGGTAAACGTCTTGAATGTTATTTAGGAGCTTTACACCGTCGGCCATCGGGCGTTGGAAAGATTTGCGCCCTGAGATCAGGCCCATGCCGCCGCCGCGCTTATTTACAACTGCCGTGTAGACGGCGTCGGCAAAATCATTGGCTCCGGACGCACCACCGGAATTAATCAATCCAACCCGTCCCATATAATCGTTAGCAACCTGCCAACGCACTAAATCAATCGGATGATCGGTGACAAGTACCTCGTACATTTTTGGATTGGTTTTGCCGAAACCAATAGCCTTAAAGCCCCCGTTCTTGGTGGGTAGCTTCTGCTTAACAATGTCGGCCTGAAGAGTCACGCCAAGATGGTTGGCCTGGCCGGTTGTGTCAGCCGCATCGTGGTAATCAACCCCATCCTTCTTAAAAGCGGAGTTGCGCAGGTAACACCATAGCACGGTGACCATACCCAGTTCGTGGGCGTATGCAAAGGCTTCGCTAACCTCTACAATCTGGCGACTTGACTCTGCAGAACCGAAATAAATCGTGGCCCCAACTGCTGTCGCGCCCATATCCCAAGCCTGTTTGATATTGCCAAACATAACCTGATCATACTTCTCCGGATATGTTAGCAGTTCATTGTGGTTGAATTTGACCAGGAACGGAATCTTATGAGCGTACTTACGCGCGATTGAGCCGAGGACCCCAAACGTAGAGGCGACCGCGTTACAGCCACCTTCCATAGCCAGTTTGACAATATTTTCCGGGTCAAAATATTCCGGGTTAGGCGCAAACGATGCCCCGCCCGTGTGCTCGATTCCCTGGTCGACCGGTAAGATGGATAGATAGCCGGTGCCGGCCAGCCGCCCATGGTCATACAAGCGTTGAATACTATTCAGCACTTGTGGACTCCGGTCCGACTGCAGCCAAACGCGTTCCACAAAATCGGGACCGGGCGCGTGAATGGTCGCTTTGGGGATACCTTTACAAACGTGACTCATTAAATATTCTGCTTTATCGCCAAGCAATTCAATTATATGATCTGACATAGTTCCCATCCTTTCCAAACAAGCTAATTTAGAGGTCGATGCCGAGTTGGTGCGATTGACTACCCGCGCTTACTTAAACATCGATCTCTGTCAAAAAAACAGATTAACAACGATTCAAATGGCCATTAAACCGATCGCGTATTGACCCGATCGGGCCGGGCTGCCTCATACGCTTCCACAGCCAAAGCATGGCTTTGCAGATAACCAAGTTGATCGACGCCGTTTAGAATACAGGTTTTGCTAAAGTTATCAATTGGAAATTCAACGTGCCGTCCGTCCGGCAGTCGCACGGTTTGGCTTTCCAGATCAATGGTAATTTGGGTGTTAGGCTCCTCCTCAATAAGGGTTAACAATTGCCAATGGGTTTCTTTATCAACCACAATGGGCAGTAAGCCTAACTTAAGCGAATTGTTTCGGAAAATATCGGCCAGGCTCGTTGAAATTACGGCCCGAAAGCCATAGCTCATGATGGCCCAGGGAGCGTGCTCCCGGCTGGAGCCACAGCCAAAATTATCCCCGGCAACCAAAATTGCTGCTTTTCTGCCTTGGTCGGTATTCAGGATGAATTCTTCTTTGGGGCTGCCGTCCGCATGATAGCGCCAATCGAAAAAAAGATTTTCGCCCAGCCCGTTTTTGTCAGTTGCTTTTAAAAACCGCGCTGGGATAATCTGATCGGTATCGACGTTTTCGGTAGGAATGGCCACCATACTACCGGTGAGTGTTGTGAATTTTTCCATATAATATCGCTAGTGTCTCCCGCGGATAAGTGACATATGTCACAAAATATTTATTCAAATGTCACTATTTTTAAGATTTAATCCAACAGCGTCCGCACATCGGTGATTTGACCGGTGATTGCCGCCGCCACAGCGGTCAGCGGGCTGGCCAGGAATGTACGTCCGCCTTTACCCTGACGTCCTTCAAAATTACGATTGCTGGTACTCACGGCGTACTGGCCTGGCTCTAGCTGATCCCCGTTCATCGCTATGCACATTGAGCAGCCTGCTTCGCGCCAGTCGGCCCCGGCTTCTTTGAAAATCTTATCCAAACCCTCCGCTTCAGCTTGTGCCTTGACTTGTTGACTACCCGGTACAACCATCATGCGTACGTTGTCGGCCACCTTTCGACCCTTGATTAGGTTGGCTGCCAACTTCAGGTCGCCCAGGCGGGAATTGGTACAGCTCCCCAAAAAGACAACATCAACTTTGTGTCCAAGCAGAGGCTGGTTGGGCTGAAGCCCCATATAGTTGAGGGCTTTTTGGAGGGTTTGTCGCTCGCCAATGTCTTTGATATTGGCTGGATCAGGGACGCGGTCGGTTATTTTCGTGCCCATGCCGGGGTTCGTGCCGTACGTAATCATCGGCTCCAACGTGCCGGCATCGATGACAATTTCTTGATCAAAAATAGCCCCCGCATCAGTGGACAATGTTCGCCAATAGGCCAAAGCCTTGTCCCAAGCTGCCCCCTCCGGAGTGTGAGGGCGCCCGGCCAAGTATTCGAAGGTCGTATCGTCCGGAGCGATCATACCGGCTCGAGCCCCGCCCTCGATCGACATGTTACAGACTGTCATCCGCTCTTCCATTGAGAGGCTGCGAATGGTGTTGCCCATGTACTCAAACACATAGCCGGTACCCCCGCCAATACCGATCCGCGAGATTAAGTTGAGAATAATGTCTTTGGCCGAAACCCCGCGGCCCAGCCTGCCTTCGACACGGATGGCATAGGTTTTGGGTTTGACTTGCAGCAGGCACTGTGTCGCTAACACGTGCTCGATCTCGCTCGTGCCAATACCGAAGGCGAGGGCACCAAAGGCCCCGTGAGTGCTGGTATGGCTGTCACCACATACAATGGTCATGCCAGGTTGGGTTAATCCAAGCTCTGGCCCAATTACATGGACAATACCCCGGTTTGGACTATGGATTCCGTGGAGCGGAATCCCGAATTCGCCACAATTTTTTTCGAGTTGGTTAATTTGCCGCAACACCAGGGCATCTGAGATGGGCACGGAGGGGGGTGTCGTTGGGATGCCGTGATCCATCGTGGCCACGGTTTTATCGGGCCGGCGTACGCTTAAGCCTTTTTCGCGAAGCCCTGTGAAGGCTTGCGGCGAGGTTACCTCGTGGACGAGATGCAGGTCTATATAGAGGACGGTCGGATTGCCCGGTTCGGCAACGACGATATGGTCGTCCCAGATTTTCTCGAAAAGCGTTTTGAACTGCCCGGTGCTTGACATATTGAATTACCTAAACCTGACGATGGAGTTAGATAGTGGAGGCAGATTTTTTAGTTTAGCACAACATAGATAAATTTGCCAACCAATTTATCACAAACCCTATTTCTCAGCGTTGAATTGACCTACGACATTATGCCATTAGGGCTGAAAAACGGTAAAATTATCGAATTGGGAAGTCAGGGCCGTATCGTCATCTGCTTCAGCGTAGATACCTGTTCCCTCACCCGTCAGTTGGGAGTTATCGATCACCGTGATCAAAATGCTGTTGTTAACGAATACAGATAGTTCGCCGTTGCCGGTATGCCTAATTTTTAAGACATTTGTGGCGCTGCCGCGATTGATAGCCGGATCACACCCGCCCTGACTTAAGATGGTATTCGAACCTGGCTGTCGTTTTCTGAATTCCCAACGGCACTCGTCATTGGGCCATATCCTAAATAGATAGTAATTGTCCCCACCTTTGCCATTAATATAGATGCCGTAGCCATATTCATCGTCGCCGCCGCTGCGTCGGGCTGCGACCTGAAATTCGCCGAATTGCCTTTCGGCGCCTCCCGGCGCCGGTCGGAAGCAGGCTTCGTTCTTTCTAACGTCAACCCGATACTCATTGTTTCTATATTCGGAGTCGCAATCTCCGTCCTCAACTTCAGGCCAACCGCTTTTGTCATTTGAAAAATCATCGAAAAATACAATTGGCAGCGGTGTCGGCGTAGGGTCTCGTCTGACAAAGGGAAAGTAAACCGAGGTCGAGGTACAGTTTCCGGTTCCGGTAATGTCTAGGTCGACGCTGTCCACGTCGTTTGTCGAATTAGAGTCGGCCCCATTAATAAAGGTCGAAACTTGAGCCACGTTCGGGACCACAATATTACACGTGGCGTCGACTCGGCCGCTAACCGTGACCGACACGGTTGCACCCGAGTTAAATGGCCCGGGTAATAACCAAGTTGGTTTGGCTAGACCGTCGCTGATCGCCTGTGTGCCGCCAAATTGATAGGTAACATTGCTCATCTGGGCAGGGTAATTGTTGAAAAAGAGAATGTAGGAGGCCGGGTTGGGTCCTAGATTCTTAATGGAAACGTTAACCTGAATGGTTTGACCGCTGGTCGCTTTGATGCTGCTGGCGGCGATGTCAACCTCTAGATCGAAGGTTTGACCGGAAACCTGAATTTCGTCCCGCGATAATCCAAAGGCGGCTAGACTATCCTCACCCATAAAAGCAGGGGGCGGCGTGTTCCTGATCGGCCCTTGGGCCGCAGCGGTTGTGAGTTGGGCCTCATGGCCACCGGTAACTGTTAACAACATAATAAACACAGTAATCATGATCAAAACGAAGAAAATTTGAATTTCTGTTTTAATTTTGTGTAACATAACAGACCTCTACTTAGCGTATATGGCGACCACCAGCCAGGGCTTGCTCGAGTGGGTCTCTATGACGGACTACGTAATGTGGAATATGACTGGCGGTAA
>JBFGLD010000368.1:0-6048 GCA_041576335.1 Anaerolineae bacterium
GCAGGGCATACATTCTGGCCCGACCGCTCCAGTGAATAGCCGTGGGCGCCATGACCAACCCGGCCGTGGCGATCAGCCCGGTGGCCGGCGAGAACCAGCGCCGCCCCATAAGATAGGTCAACCCCAGGCTCAACATCCCAAAGATTAGGCTGGCGTAGCGCACCCAGAGTTGCGGCGGTCCAAAATTTGCGGCGATACTGCCCAAATACGAAAACAGGAGTCCGTGATCGTAAAATAGGCCCGACGGCATCAGCGGCACGCCCTTTTCGCCGATCATCCGGACTGCCAGCAAGGTCACAAACTCGTCGGGATAGAGCTGAACGGTATGGATAAAGCGAAGCCGCAGCCATAGGCCGATGGCCAGGAGGACGGCCAGGGCCAGGTAAATCGTTATTTGGTTGCTGGATCGGTTCGTCTGTTTCGATAACACGGACTGTATATTTTACCAAAGTTGGCGGGTTTGACGAATTTCATGGGGTGGTGCGATGAGCTAAGCGGCCGCTTTGTCGCTTGAGCCGCCGCCAATATTCAAAAATATGTCATCTGTCCCGGCCAGAATATGACATTTGTCACTAACCATTTCCCGGTTATTCCGGTATAATGATCCAAAATTGGATGGCGGAGACTATTCGGAACCGGTTTATCCACGTTCCGCGTCCTGCGCGCGAAAAACGCAGGATATGGAGCGCGAGCCGACTATGATCGGCTCCAGCGACTTTCCGAGAGCCGTCTCAACAAAAAAGGAGGTGGTCGGTTTGAGCAAATCTAAGCGAACGCAGACGGCCCCGCAGGGAGCTAAATCCAATGCCTTTTGGATCATGCTCGGGGTGGCGGCCTTACTTATCGTAGTAGGCGGTTACCTGCTCTTGGCCGGCAGGGGCAGTACTGCCGTCCGAGAAATTAGCCTGGCCCAACTTGCGGCTATGCCTGATTTCGTACAGCGCGCGCCGCCCAATGTTCAGGAGGCTTACCGCTTTGCCGTGGCCAATCCGGAGATGCTGGAGCAAATGCCCTGCTACTGCGGCTGTGGGGGCGTCGGACACGACGACAACATTGACTGTTATGTAAAATCTTTCAATCCCGACGGGAGCGTGGCCGAGTTTGATAACCACGCGGCCTTCTGAACGATTTGTGTGGACATCACGCGTGACGTGATGCGAATGTGGCAAGAGGGCGAAGAATTGGTGGCCATCCGAGCTTACATTGATAATGAATACAGTCGTTTTGGCCCACCCACCGATACCGAGCCAGTTGACGCGTCCAGCCGATGACTTCCTTGGTTTCAAATCAACAACACCCAAACCCGACTTCCACTCGCCAGGGGAAGATGCTGATTCTTCTCCTTTTTGGCTTGCTGGCCGGCGCGCTCCTCATTATTCCCTGGCCTTTTGCCCCAACGGCAACCACCCATCACTTTAGGCTCGACAGCCGCCAGTTTCAATTTGAACCGAGCCGATTGCGGGTGAATCAAGGCGATAAGGTTATCATTACCCTAACGGCTTCCGACGTTGTTCACGGCCTACTTTTAGACAGCTATGGGCTGGAACTGCGGGTAGAACCGGGCCAGTCGAAGACTATGGAATTTGTGGCCGACAAATCCGGCAAATTTCGCTACCGCTGCTCCGTCAGCTGCGGCACGATGCACCCCTTCATGATTGGTGAGTTAATTGTGGGGCCGAACACAGCCTTTGGCCGGGCGGTCGGGCTCACGCTTGTCGCCATAGCCGGGGTCCTGGTTTATCTGTGGCGTTTTCCACCACGCGAGCCGGGACAGACAACGTAACCGTGAATTGGAACCTCGATGAATGCAACCCGGATTGACCTGTTAACTAAAATTCCGCTGCTCAAAACCGTTCTCAGATCGCGCCTGTTTCAACCGGTGTTGATGCTCGCGACCTTATTATTCTTCGTTATTGCCATCCTGGCCGGGCTGTTCGGCACGCCGGCCGGTGCTAAAAATTTCAGCATCATCTACATCTGGATCGTCTGGTGGGCTGTGTTGATTATTGTGATCGTGCCGTTCTTCGGCCGGTTGTGGTGTACCGTCTGCCCTATTCCCGGCCCCGGCGAGTGGCTACAGCGGCGCGGCATCATCTTGAAGCGCTATCCCAAATTGATGACTCTGGGTCGGCGCTGGCCCCGGCAGCTAAAAAATATCTGGCTGCAGAATTTTGCTTTTTTGGGGGTGGCTCTTTTTAGCGCGATCATCTTGACCCGTCCGGCCGTAACGGCCTGGGTCTTACTTAGTTTTCTGCTCCTCGGGGTCATGCTCAGTACCTTTTACGAAAATCGGATCTTCTGCCGCTATGTCTGTCCGGTGGGTGGTTTTATCGGCCTCTACTCACTTACGGCCACGGTCGAACTGCGGGTCAAAGATGCCCAAATCTGTAAAGACCACCTTACGAAGGACTGCCTGCTCGGCACCCCCAACAGCTACGGTTGTCCCTGGCTGGTTTATCCCGGCAACCTGGCCCGCAATGCTTACTGCGGGATGTGTACCGAATGCCTCAAGGCCTGCCCCCACGATAACATTGCCTTGAATTTGCGCCCCTTTGGCAGCGACCTGCTGGTTGCCAAAGGTCGCAGCCTGGACGAAGCCTACAAAGCTTTTATCATGCTGGCCTGCGCCCTGCTGTACTCGGCGGTGCTATTGGGACCTTGGGGCTGGCTAAAGGGCTGGGCCAATATGGATTCGCCAGGCCAGTGGGCCATTTACGCCCTGGGCTTTTTGGGGGTAAATCTGCTGCTTGTTCCCGGCCTGTTCTGGCTAGCCGCACAGACGGCCCGCCGGCTGGCCCGCTTGGATATTTCGGCCCGACAAGCTTTTGTGGATTATGCCTATACCCTGATCCCGTTGGGCTTGATGGGCTGGATTGCCTTTAGCTTTTCTTTTGTTTTTGTGAACGGCAGCTATGCCCTGGCCGTGCTGTCCGATCCTTTTGGCTGGGGCTGGAACCTGTTCGGGACTAGAGATATGCCTTGGAGCCCGATCCTGCCGAACGTAGCTGCTGCCCTGCAACTCCTGGTTCTGCTCGTCGGTCTGATCTTTGCCAGCCGCATTGCCTTTCGTATTGGCCGCCAGCACGCCCAAAGCGACGCGCTGGCCTGGCGCGGTACCCTGCCCATTGCTGCTTTTTTGGGAGGCGTAACCCTGCTTTTTGTGGCACTTTATTTTGGCTGAGTAATAAATGAGTCTACAAAGCGAACGTCTGGCCCTGGCCGCGCTGTTTACTATCTTGGTCGGTCTGCCTATAGCTGTGTTAGGTTACCAATACGGTCTTCGTCCCCTCCTGGCCGGTGTACGCACCGTGGATATTATCGCTGCCGTGCCGGAAGCAGGCGGTTTCCGGCCCGATCGGATTGAGGTCCAAAAAGGCGAGACGGTTCGTTTGCGATTTAGCGTGCCTGATGTCACCCACGGCGTGGCCGTGGCCGGACTGGGCCTTGACTTGGGACACATTGACCCCGGCCAGGTCAAAGAAATTGAGGTTGTTTTTGACGAACCCGGCCAGGTCACCTTTTACTGCAATACCTGGTGCAGCCCAAACCACTGGCGCATGCGGGGTACGATTACGATAATCGACTCGAGTGACCCATATGCCCACCTGCGGGCCGGTTCCGCTCCGGACCCGGTCATCGAGTCGCTGGTCGAGCGGGGGATTGACATTGACGCGCCCCACGAGGCACCGCTTACGCCTGCAGCCCCGCTCTCGACGCTTAATGGGCAGACGCTGCTGCTGGCGCACCGGGCTAACTTACCGGCCGACCTTTTCGACCACCGCTGGCTGCAGCAGCACAGCCCGGCTGAGGCCCATATGCTTTTGCAGCAAACTGTTCCTGATTTGACCGACTCGCAGCGCTGGGACCTCCTGGCCTATCTATGGACCAATAACGTGACCCATGCCGAATTAGAGTGGGCGCAAACCCAATACGCCAAAAACTGCGCTGCCTGCCACGGCGAAACGGGTCGAGGCGATGGACCGGCAGCCGCCGCGATCAATGCGCAGTTGGCAGACAGCGCCATGCATCACAACCGGGTCAGCTCATTTGCCCCTGCTCCGTCGACCCTGGGTGCCACGACGGAAATTTACTACGCCAAGCTTCGACGGGGCGGCATGGGCACCTCGATGCCCGGTTTTGGCACCATTTTTAACGAGGAAGAAACCTGGCGCTTAGCTCGCTATATATGGCAGCTTACCCTTATCTCAGAAGATGGGGCAGCGGCAGAATAAAGGAGACATGTTGGTTTGAAAAGGAAAATTCTAATTGCTTTTATGTTGGGAGCCCTTGTTTTACTAGGCGCTGCTTGCGGTGCGGCGCAGCGGCCGGCAATCGGCACGCCCGGACAGCCCAGCCTGGTCTATTTCTATACCGAAGCCTGAGCTCCCTGACAGCGCATGGAACTCGTCGTGGACGAGTTAGAGGCAAAATATGGCCACCAGGTAGCTTTTGGTCGGATCGACGCCCGCAGCCAATTGGGCGAAGATGCCTACAAGTTTTATGGCCTGCGCGGGCATCCAATCATTGCCATTTTAGATGCACGGGGCGAACTCACCGCTCAAATCTGGGGCGAGCGGCCGATTGAGGACATCGAAGCGTCGCTCAAACAGGCACTAGGCAACTGATGCATTCGACAATAATACATTACCGAGGTTAGAGAATTAATTAACTTTCTCATTTTCACGTATTGTGCCGTGCCTGGTGCGTAACATTTTCTCGCCGAACCTGGTGCACCACTTGCGCCGGCACGCGGTGCAGGTCTAGGTACTCGGCAATATCATTACTTGATAAATATGAGGAAATAATTCGAAAATTTTCCTGAGAAACTGTTTTAAGAAGTACCGCTGGCTAAAGTGGGCCAGTCTGATTAGGCTGATTTCAGCTCAAATTTGAGAACATTTTGAAACTGGCCCACTCTATTAAAACAGCGTCTAAAGTTACGGTGTAATAGAGTAGAGACCTTCGGCGACGGATGTGACATTTGTCTAATTTAATCGTGACATTTGTTACTACATTCGAGTTAATTTACTGTTACACTGAGTACAAGCTGAGACTATGCCCACCTTGAGTGCAAAGATGAGGCAGCTTGTTTCTTAGCGCAGGTATTGATATATCATAAATATATCACCTACCCTGAACAAATAGGCTGATTGAATCGAGTAATCCCAAAGGGGTCTGCAATGTGGCAGCCAATTGAGCAGCGTGTAACTCGCATTCACGGGTTCTCGACCCGTTTCCGCCTATTAGCCGTGCCGGCCGTGAGAGGCACCTTAATCCCAGCAAGACATGAAACCGCTCAGACTCGAGTATCAACGTTAGGGGGAGTCTAAGCGGTTTTTGTTTGATCGCCAAGAAAATAACTAATATCACAGCCCAGACGCTCTCGCAAACCGGTTTCCCGTTTGAGTAGCTTACGTAGACCGCAGCGAGAGTTAAGAGCCTATCCAAAACTAATCCTGCGACACTATTTCTCTTACCAGCAGCCTACCCGGTGGATGGGTTTCTTAGCGCGAAGTCCGGTGACTTATCTCTTGAGCCAGGTGAGAAATCCGGCGCTGTCCCGCAACTGTACGATCAGTAACCTATGTCATCCGGCCCCGGAGTCCTTTAGCGGCTTTGGACCGATTGCCGGCTACGGGTCACTGATTGAGCCAGACCGCCCGTCTAGGCTGGTCGCAGGCACAACACCTTCGAGGAAAGGGAGCAGACCTCAGCTTGGGTGGCTCTGCATTTAGCCGTAGTTGCTTATTTGCGCCCATAGGCGAGGCGTTGAAACGCCCGCTGCTACGCAAATCCTGTTAAAAACAGGTTAAGATACGCCGATTTAAGGTATATTTGACGCCCGTTTTATAGCAGCTGATGATTTCAATCATTAGTTAGGGGCGGGAATTGGCCAACCACGATTAAGTGCAGTCCTACCCAGTTTGGGTATAGCTCCCTTTTTTCGCTTAGTAAGTGAGACCTTTCGGAAGTATTAAAAGCCGATCGCTGTTGGCTCACGTCCTACGCGCCTGGGACGTAGGACATGGTGCGTAAAGAAATCGACCC
>JBFGLD010000369.1:0-6047 GCA_041576335.1 Anaerolineae bacterium
AGTGAGCGAGCCAGCAAACCTATTTCGTCGTGGGAAGAAATTTGGGTACGCCGCGTAAAGTCGCCGCTTGCCACTGCACTCGCATTTTCCATCAAGTGTTGTACCTGATTAGTGATCATATTCGACATAAAATAACCGATACCGAACACAAGGATGAGAGCCGTAATAAATATTATGACCATCTGGTTGCGGACGGTAGCACTAGATGCTTCGATAAACTGGGTTTGCAGCGCCACCGAGAAAAATCCCAACGGTTCGCCCCTGGCCCAGAAGATATCGTGCAATACATCATATTTACGGTCTCGTAGGGTAACAGGCAAGCGCAAGCTGGAAGCTTCCTGCTGATCAAGCAGCCGTTGCACTTCTCTATTGGTGAGAGCCAAGATTGGGTGGGTTTCGGCACCACCAGGAAGCGTTGTTCGAATAACCTGTCCCTCGAGGCTGTAAAGGGTCACGTCGGCAAAGGTTGCCTGTTTCAAAGAGCGCAGTAAGTTTTGCAGATGGGTACTCACTAAAATAGCGCCTACAACGTCACCATCTTGTTTTACAGGACCAGCCGTGATAAAAAGCTGATCGCCATCAGCTACGCTGCCTAAGGCAACGAACTTATCGCCCTGGTTATCTTCAAGGCCGCTCAAAACATTACTTATTGTGGGCCAATCCATCATATCGGCCCCGTCGGTAATTGAGTAATCTCCGACCGTAGTTGTTCCTGGGGGCTTACGAATAGTTACAAGCTGACGACCGTTAGCATTTACAACATCAACTCGGTCGATATTATCGTTAACAACAATGGGAAATAATAAGGCCCGAAGTCGGTCGCGGTTGCCGTTGAGGATCGCTTCATCAATACCCTCGGTAAAGGCCATAGCCCGCAACTCAGACAAATGGAATTGTTCTTTTTGAGCCAGACCGTCGGCAACGGCCCCACCTGTATCGACAAGCTGCCGGGTAAATCGTTCCAGTAAGGAACCGGTAACCAGATTAGTACTTAAGAAAGTACCAATCAGGGCCACCATTAACGTCAAGATGGCAAAAGGTAAAATGATCTTAAATTGGATACGGGATCCCAAAAAGCTAAATATCCATCGCGTGAGTCGAAGCATCTCGATGTCAAACCATTCTAGTTAGACAAACCAACCGGTTCTGGAGGATATGATCGTTGGGTGCTGAATGTGTGTTGCTAACATATACTGCAAAAATGACTTGGCGGCTAAAAATGGGAACAGTGAGTGTAAATTTTGTGGATTGATGACGGAAATAGGTAAGATAGCCTAATCTTCCTCATCCATTGTATCACGAGGAGGGGGATTGTCAAACTAATATTTTTTAGGAAATTTGTCCTGTTTTGGCCAAAATTGGCGTGAATCAGGCGGAGAATGTATTGCTGGATAGGTATCTGAATAGTTGTGGAAATGTGTTAGCCGGCCATTTGCCTTCGATTATAGCACGATACGGTTTGAATTTGGTTTGAAGGGGCCGGGCAGAACGCACTTCCAAGACAAATGGACTATCGTTTAGAACGTACGTTTTGCATCGTGGTTACCTGAACGCCGCCGTACCGCTCCTCTTTCCAGGGATCGCCGTGATTGTGGTAACCATACCCTTCCCAAAACCCGGGCCGGTCGTCGGCCATAAATTCGAGACCACGCACCCATTTAGCACTCTTCCACAAGTAAAGTCGTGGCACCAACAAGCGCACGGGATAGCCGTGTTCCGGGGTTAGCGGTTTGCCTTCGTAGTTCAAGACAAACATGGCGTCGCCGGCCAGAAATTCGCCAAGAGGTAAGTTGGTCGTGTAACCGGCGGCATGCACCATCACATAATTGGCTTGTGGCAGTAGTTCGATGTGCTGCATCACCTCGCTAACGGGAATACCCTCGAAGCGGCTGTCGAATTTGCTCCAGCCGGTAACGCAGTGCATATCTGAGACCTGCTCCACAGACGGCAGTGAACTAAACTCATCCCAGGTAAAGCGTTTTGGTTTTTTGACCAGGCCCCAAATGTAAAAATCCCAGGTTTCCGGATCAAATTGTGGAATCCCACCGACGTGGAGCACCGGCCATTTGAGGGTTACGGCTTGGCCGGGCGGCAGTTTATTTTGGTAGATGGCTTTAGCTTGGTCATTTTTCTTTTTATTGAAAAACATGGGTCAATTAATCCTTCCCGTGTGTTCTTATTTTAGCCGGCATCTACAAAAATTATACACTTGTTTTATTACAAAGCCCTGACCATAATCTTACAATAGTATTATTAAAGCATCTATCGGCGCTTTAAACAAAAGCGGCCGGTTTTCAGTCTGGGTTTGATATACTTTTCACCGCTGACTGGTTGCCGACCGTAGCCAAACGCCCCCGGCAGGACTCGAACCTGCGACACAAGGTTTAGGAAACCTCTGCTCTATCCTCTGAGCTACGGGGGCTAAAATCACTACTTTTGTAGAGAACTATATTTAGGCGGGTGCGTTCAAATTTGATTAGTAATATTGGCTTCAGTCCGTAGAATAGACATTGAAGGACCCATTACCAGCCCTCCTAAACAAACCCTATTTGATTATTCAGGAGTCTACAATGAACCCTTGTTTGAGTCAATTTCATCGTCAACAGGGGAATATTGGTAGTGGGCTCAGTAGACGGCTTATGCCCTGGCCATCATCTATCTCAAAGCCAGTGAATATACCCATCACGACAAGAAACCGTTCAAGAACGTCTTCGGGGCGGCCAGCCGAGCGGTCTTGCAGGAATTTGCCTCCATCGAGGCGATCGCGGCCATCGACTTCGCTGAGTTGGTCGAGTTCATCGATCTTAAAGGCAAACGTCGTTTCGCAGACCCTGACGACAACGCCCGCAAGCTCCAACGCGTGGTTCAGGACTCCTATCCTTTAGCCCAGGCTCTCCACCATCCGATTAACACTATCCTCTCGCTTTCTTTCAAACACATCACCTTCCTGGAAGGCCAACAAGAGCGGCTCACAGCCACCATCGCTGACCAACTGATCACCATCCCAAACACCCTGCAAACCATCCCAGGCATCGGCCCCGTCTTCTCCGCCGGTCTCATTGCCAAAATCGGTCCGCTGGACCGCTTCGACTTCAAAGAGACTAAAGTAGCCAAGTTCGCCGGCTTTATGTGGCGCAAGTCCCAATCGGACGACTTCCAGGCCGACCATACCCCTCATCCGCAATTGCAATCGTTACTTGCGTTACTACTTCTGTGAAGCGGCCAACGCCGTTCGGATGCACGACGCTGACTACAAAGCCTATTATGACCGCAAGTATCACGAAGTGCGCAAGCACCGACACAAGCGGGCTATGGTCCTGACCGCCCGCAAGTTGGTTCGGCTGGTTGTTCGGCTGCTGACGACCAACCTTACCGGCCTAGGAGGACTTAAAGGCTTAACCCGCCACCATCTGGGTCCCTGTCCCGGCCATACCTCAGCTCATAACTTGCTATTTGATTCTTAAAATTTCAGACTTAGCAGGTTTACTTCAGATTGTCTCTATTTTCTTAACTGTTATCTTTTTTTGCCTCTTGACATTTCACCGTATCGCTAAACAGAGCATCTATCCGATGATTGACAGTTATGCGGCCTGGGTACCGAAAAAGGCCAGTCGCGTTTCGGCTTCAACGCCGCGGGAAACGTCAGCAGGAACAACCACCGTCGCCCAATGGCGATGATAGCTACGACCCGCCAGGTGCGGCCTTTATTTTCCCACAGATCGTACCAGATGTTGTACTGAATGACATCCATTTTGAGTTCCGATTTTAGATTTCCGATTTTGGATTTAGATGTCGGTAAGCAATGACAGAGATAACCAGCCACACCACTGAGCGCAGTCCTAACGCAGCAACGGTTCGCATCTCGTAGGCTCCGCCGCTCAAGATATGCACCCCGAATATTGCAAAGATAATCAGTGTCGTAGCCACAACTAAAAAAGTCAGCCAGACAGACAATTGCCGTAGAAACCATAGGCCGATGCCGGCAGCAATGTAAGCAAAGCCGGCCAAGAAGTTAAACCAAACCACAAATGTTACATAATTTCCGGCAGCCTCCCGGGCTGCCTGATCAAACAAGACTGATCCACCTGAGATAATGGTCAGTACGCCAAATACCACGGCAACTATAGTTGCAGCCCATATCCAAAATGATCGGGACATCTTAGAGAATTTCATAATTCCATATTCCTTGAGAATATCAGCTACACGACTGTTTTTTCTGATTTCCATCGTTAGGCACCTCACGTCATTGAATTAATGGCTACTTGTGAATAACTCCATTGGATAATCTCAGCTTACAACATGCCCAGAAAGATGTCTTCGACTTTTGTCGGATTTTGGGTTGGATAATAGGGAATATTGAGGCGTAAAAAAAAAAGAGGAGCGAAAAGTGCATTTTTTCACTCCTGAAGGTGAGAGTTTATTCTTTTTGGCACGCTACGGCGAAAAACTTGGCTTTGTATTGAGGAGCTAATCGGTGAGAGGTAGTATTGCCTCCGCTTATAATTGGGCTTTGGCAGCCAGGCCAGCACGTTCTAAAATAACAATCTGGCGGCGGTCTACTTGAATCAGCCCTTCGTCGGCGAGGCTGCCCAAGGCACGATTGATGACATCGGGGACAGTCCCCAGGCGGGCGGCTATCTCGGCCTGGGTGGCCCAACGATGACGCGTGATAATGGTTTGCCCACTTTCATCTAGCCGCAACAATAACAGCTTGGCCAGGCGAGCCGTAACCGAGCGTAAGGCCAAATCTTCAATCAACGACACCGTATAGAGCAAGCGGCCGGCCAGAGTCCGGATCACCATCCGGGCCATCGCCGGATAACGATCGAGTAACTCTAATAGGGTTGACTGCTGAATGGCCCACAGCGCGGATGCTTCCAGAGCGATGAGGGTAATCGGAACGGGTTGTTCAGCAAAAACAGGAGCAATATTGATCGGCCGGCCCGGCCCCATAAAGTCCAAAATTTGTTCGCGCCCTTCCGGTGAGAGTTTGACGGCCTTAACCCAACCCCGATGGATCACATAAAAAGTCTCAGGTAGATCCCCTTCCAAAAAAATCACTTCGTCAGGGTTGTAGGCGCGCAGTTGGGTGGCCGCTAATAGCTCATCCCAGCCGGCTTGATCCAGTACTTTGAGCCAGGGGATTTTTTGTAAATCGGCTAACGGATCGGGTGTATCGCCAGGCATCAGTGACTCCTTTTTCGGCCTGTATGATACACCTGCGGTCGGTTGTCTGCCAATCGTCGAGCTACATCGGGCAATCTCTTGGAATAAAATCAAGGTTATGATGTTTGCCGGATAGGCAAACTTTCTATGGCTTGACTGCAAATCTCGAGAAAGACAACCGCCTCATCCACCTGCTCAATGAGGTTTACCGGCACCATGCGATATTCTGGAACCAGGCGGGGACGGGTTAGGAGGAGGTGGGTCACTTTTTGGCTGTCGTTGTCAACGACGACCGCTGCCAATTTGCCGGCTTCCCGCCCCTCGTTGGTTAGAATTGTCATTCCCCGGCTCACTTTTACTGGCAGACCATGCTCTCGCTCCGGACAAATGGAGCCACTCTCAAAAAGCCGCTGAGATTGATCAACAGTTCCTGACTCCTTGTTTTGAGTCATAGTTTTACGCTCTTATAAGACATCGGATTAGTTTATCCTATGTTACCACTTCTTCTGAAAATAGACGTCGACTCTTGTCGGATTTTCGATGAGCTTTATCCACCTGACAACGCCCCCCACCAGGCAATCAGCGCCGGTAACAGCGCCACCGAGAGATGGCCGGCAGCCGTTAAAAGCTGTTTGGGCGTTGGCTGACGAAACATATCCTGCATCTGTCGCCTGATCTGGTAAAGTAGATGACTGAGTTACAATTTGATAAGGACGCACGGCGGCCGTGCGTTCCCGCAACTAACGAACCACCACATAGGCCGGGTCGCCGGAAATCCAGCCGGCTTGTTCACTGCCGGGCAGGGGCACCTGCAACCAGCCGGTGGTCGGGTCTACCCTGGTTACAGAGACCGTATACCCCTGGAGCAGGGTGGCCACCAG
>JBFGLD010000370.1:0-6040 GCA_041576335.1 Anaerolineae bacterium
ACGTTCCAAATTTTGGGCACACAGGGCGACAATTGGCGGGCAGTTCTATTTCTCCCTGTCTACGGTGTTTATTCGATTGAAAAGTACGATGGATTGACGATGCCGTATACGCTGACATGACGCAACTTGACTAAACTGTTATCTAACACAGTTTTATCAAATTTATTTAATTAACGAAAGGGGTTTTGTCATGCCAAAATATGTAATCGAACGAGAGATGCCGGGAGTTGGACAGCTATCAGCAGCAGAATTACAGGGAGCCTCTCAAAATAGTTGCAGTGTGCTGACTGAAATGGGGCCACAGATACAGTGGGTGCAAAGTTATGTCACCGACGACAAAATTTATTGCGTCTATATTGCCCAAAATGAAAAGCTGGTTCGTCAACACGCTCAGCAGGCCGGATTCCCGGCGAACAAAATTTCGGCAGTAACCACGCTGATTGACCCCACCACTGCGGAAGGATAACCTCTAACAGCAAACGTTCTTCCAACAATTCTCAATGCAATAACCTCGGCAGGCACAGTGAAGTCGGACGGGCCCACAAGTCCGACTTCACTCACTGCCAGTCCGCCTTTGCTAAACCACCGGCGTTAAATTTGCGCCGAATTGTTGTATTATCCCCATCGGGTCAATTTGAACTTACTCTTCCCAATTTTTTTGCTTGGTGATAAACCTAAATCTCCCTAACATCAATTGCCTTGTTTGTCGGGGCAAGGCCAATGTAATATTCTCATTCATGCTTTTATTTTGACAATTAAGAGCGTTAATTCGGCAAAGTGAGCAAGAACTGATAGAATTCTTCCGGCTTGATTGGAAAGAATGCCCCTGCTTCGAGGGTGGTCACGTCGGGGCCAAGAGCCACCGCCAAGCTCGATTACGTAAGATCAAGTCTATTACCCCTCATGGGGGGGCGGCGGATTCAGGAGAAGCCGATCGAGCTAAGTTCTGACAATTCCTTAACTTGCGCCAGCCCTGGCAAAAACGGCGGCAAATCTGGGAATAGCCTGCTCAAGCATCTTGTCGTTGGCAGTCAAGGATATACGGAAGTAGCCAGGCATCTCCACGACCTTTCCAGGCAGACAAAAAACGCCTTCTGCCGCCAACAAGTCGGTGAATGCTACGTCGTCAGCTATCGGCGAACGTGGCAGCAAGTAGAACGTCCCTTCAGGGGCGTGAACATCGTAACCGATGTCCTGCAAGGCCGATACTAACCAATCCCGCTTATATTGCAGATGCTCGACGTCGATGGAAAGTGGCTCGATGTCGGGCAACGCGTGTTGTAGCAGGGCATTTGTGCTGGCAAAACCACTCAGGAGCTGGGTCGAAAATACGGCGGTCCTCATGTGCTCCCGGTTTGGCATATCCGGAGGCAAAGCGATATAACCTAAGCGCTGGCCTGGTGTCAGCAACGTTTTGCCGTAGGTGTAGACCATGAAAGAATGGGGATAAAAAGTGGTCGGGCTGGAAAACTCTCGACCATCGTAAACAATGCGTCGATAGGCTTCGTCAGATAGGAGGTAAATCGTTCGGTTATGTTGCCGGCTGGCCCTGGCCAGGAGGTTAGCCAGGGCGCGTAAGGTGGCCGGCGGGTAGATCTTGCCAGTGGGGTTGTGGGGTGAGTTGACAATGACCAGCCGCGTTTTGTTGGTGATGGCTGTTTCGATGGCCGCTAAATCAAGGTCAAAGCTGTGCGGATTAATTTTGACACGCATGGGCACGCCGCCGCTGTTCAAGATCATGCCTTCATAGAAGAACCAGGGCGGGCTGTTGAAGATGGCCTCATCGCCATCATCCAAAACGGTGTTGAAGACGACATCCAGGGCCCCGGTCGCGCCATTGGTCATGAAGATGTCGTCCGGCTCGAAGGGTTGGTCGAACAGCCGACCTAGCGATGCGGCCACTGCATTAACGGCCTGGGGTTCGTTGACTTTGTAAGCATACCAATCTTTGTTTTTTGGGGCGGCAGCCTTTACAAGAGCTTGTACGAAGGCCGGTAGCGGCATTTCATGCGGATTGCCGACGGCGAAATCACAGCCGTCGACGCCTGCCTGCCTCACCCACTCCTGATACTTGAATAAAAATTGATTTACCGGCAGCATAGCCTCAAAAGCACTTTTGACCCGCGACGGGGTTTGTTCTGGTAACATAGTTTGTGTCTCCATTTATTGTCAGATGAATTCAGAACTTTTTCTTAAAATCGGGGCCTCTCCAAAAAAGCAAATAAAAACGGTCGAGCCAAATTGAATTTAGCGGCAGATTGATTACTGTTAAAGCGCTGCGAAAATCTGCTTCACTAGAAAGAATCTGTGAGATTTATCTATTGGAAACAAGGTTGTTTAGTAGTTGCAGGTAAGTTGTCTAACGGCCTAGCTTCACCGGCTGCTCGACGGAAACCCAACCGAATCCAAGATTGGAGTATAAACCCATCTTAGATTTTATACCAACTTTGGCAGCACGGCACCCTGAACATTGACCAATTGTGCGGGCAACAGCTCCTCAACAAAAATGCAGCTTGGGCAGTCTGGTTACAACGACTGCTGCTTGGCTCCTGGTCAGCGCGGCTTCCGGCTGTACGCCGGGTTTCGCAGGATTATCGAGGTATACGAACAGCCGGAGGAGACGGGGTCGCCTGACTGACACCCAGACATTGGCTGGTCTATGCCCGCCGCCTGCGAAACCTCGACCGGGAAACTATGAGCGACTAAGGCCTGCCGTTGTGGCGTCCACGGGCCCGCCTCGAATAACGGCGTTTAACGGGAAAAACCCGTGCTATTGGGTCGGCACAAACGGCCTTGGTGAACTTGGGCTAAGATTTTGGGGACGGGGTAATGGATCATGACTCAGACTTAGCCCGACCCTCCATCCACCTATTCAAAGATTTCTGACTTTCACCGTCATATATTTTTAGATCGTCTCAATCGCTGTTGGCGGCAGGGCGGTGATGGATTTTCCTGTCTATCGAATCAGTCTCTCAATTCGGCTCAGGTATTGTTCGGCTTCACCCTTTTCCGTAAATTGACCTACATCCACTTTGCGATTATCCGCGAATGTAACTTGTAAGCTGTAGGTGGATGGACCGCTGTCCCAATCATGGGTGATAATAGCAATATGTCCAACTTCTGGGAATGGATATCTTTGCTCGCGTAAGGGTGTGACAGAAGTCTCGTAGGCATAGAGGGTAATCCTCCGCTTGGCATCAAAGACCAAACGTTGGTTCAAGCCTAAGATGCCGGCCAACATGAAGGTGATACCAATGATAGATGCACCCAGTGAGATGATGATGAATGGCAGGAGCAGCGGACTGAATCCTTGCCAGCCGGGGCGAATGAGCAATTCGTAGGGTGCGAGAAACGGGAACAAACCAACGACGAAAACAAAAATTCTCAGTCCCGTAGACATGCGTTTGATAAATTCGATTTGACCGTTTGCCTCGGTGATTTGATGCATAATTATTTGGCTAAACAATACATTGATACGGATAGAGACTATTCAAGGTCAAACACAGCCCAGCGCTTTCATTGCCTCGTGAGTGCTGAGGTGAAAGTAATCGGGGCCGAGATAGTCGACGAAGCCGATTGATTTGAGCCGGTCCATAACCGGGCCTTTGATCGCAGCCAGGTGAAGCTCAACCCCGGCCTCGCGCAGCTCGTGGACGAGCGCCTCGAGTGTCTCTAAGGCGCTGGCGTCGATGAAGTTAATAGCCAGGCCGATCAGGATCACATGGTTCACCTCGGGCCGGTCGGCGATGATTTGGAGCATAGTGTCTTCCAAGAATTTGGTATTGGCAAAGTAGAGACTCTCGTCAACTCGGATAGCCACGACCTGGGGGCAGGTCGTAACCTGGTGACGCAGCACATTGCGATAGATTTCGCTTTGGCCCAACCGTCCCACGACGGCCATGTGGGGCCGGCTGGTCCGCCAGATAAAGAGGAGGATAGCCGTGGTCACGCCGACCAAAATACCCGTCTCGATGCCAACGGTCAAAACAGCCATAAAGGTGATAAGCAGCGAAGCGGCATCGGCTTTGTTGTAGCGCCAAACGTGCCTGAGCGTGGCCACGTCGATCAACCCCAGTACGGCAACCATAATGATCGCCGCCAGTACGGCCTGAGGCAGAAAATAAAACAGCGGGGTCAGGAAAATGACCGTCAAGGCAATGAGCAGGGCCGTGATTATTGAGGCCAAGCCGGTATTTGCGCCGGCGGCAAAATTAACGACCGAGCGGCTGAACCCACCTGTAACCGGATAACCTCCGCTAAATGTTGCGCCCAGATTGGCCGCTCCCAGGGCTATTAGCTCCTGGTTGGCCTCGACTTTTTGGCGGCGCTTACTGGCCAGCGATTTGGCCACGGAGATGCTCTCCATATAACCGACAAAGCCAATGGTCAATGCGGCCGGCAGCAGAGCTTGCCAAATATTCACATTAAAGCTCGGCAGACTGATCGGCGGCAGCCCAGCCGGCACCGCGCCCACAATCTTAACCGCGGCGCCGTCACTCCAGCCGAAAACCCAAACCACGAGTGTGCCCAACAGCACGACGACCAACGGTCCGGATTTGGTGATGGGCACGACGATCGTCTCGGCCAGACCCATTTTCTTTAATTGTTTGCCCAGGCCGTTTTTGAAAAACAGCAAAATGGCGATGCTGACCAGGCCAATCCCCACGGCCATCAGGTTGCTCTCAGCCAGGTGTTGCCCGGCATATACCAGCAGTTCATAAAATTGCTCGGTGCGGGGTATAGAAATGCCAAGTAGATGCTTCAGCTGGCTAAAACCGATAACAATTGCGGCGGCGCTGGTAAAGCCGGCTAAAACCGGATGGCTCAAAAAATTGACCATAAAGCCCAGGCGTACGAATCCCATGACAAGTTGAATGATACCGGCTAAAAAGGCCAGGGTCAAAGCGAGTTGAAGATATTGGCCGCTGCCCGGCTCGGCCAGTGAACTGACCCCCGTCGCGACGAGCAAGGAGACAATTGCCACCGGGCCGACGGCGAGCGTGCGGCTGGTACCTAACAGACCGTATATCACGAGCGGTACAATGCTGGCATATAAGCCCACTTCCGGCGGCAGACCGGCCAGCAGAGCATAAGCCATCCCCTGCGGTATGAGCATGATCGCCACAATCAGGCCGGCCATGAGGTCGCCGACCAAATCCTCGCGCCGGTAATGCAGCAGCCAGCCTAAAAAAGGTAAGTATTGGGTTAGACCGCCGGGCCTGGCGCGGCCAAATGTGGACGCGCCGTTGAGTGAATTTAGAGCCATCCTTTTGTCCTGTTTAGATTTGAATCGAAATTCTACGTCGTCAGTATAGCCCGGCTGTATAAAGCGCAGATAAGGGTTGTGTAAGGGTTTTGTAAGGGCCACTTCCAGTTGCAGGGAGAAGCACTGCGAAAAGTAATGACATTTATCCAACATGTTTGTGATATAAATCACTACCTTGTTTTGCTTAAAAGCCTTATATTGAAATGGAGGTGGCTGAGCCTCTCTATAGGGCTGTGATTGGCCTGACTGCCCGCCGCCAGTTATCTCAATCGCTTTAGGAGAGTCCCCAAGCCTCACTGAAAGGCGTCAGAGACAAGAATGAAAATGGTAGGGGCGGATTTTGCCGCCAGGGGCTTTGTACTGCCTACCCAGGGTACCACTACGCTATTTACATAGTTTGCTTTAATCTTATCCAAGCAGACATCTCCAAAATCACCGTCACCAGTAGACCGCGCGATGTTTTGACAAAATAGCCGGATGAGATACACTAGGAAAGGTCAGGTGGTCAGGGTTTATTTTCGTGAAAATCGGGCGATGATTTGAGTAGTCGAGTCGGATAGAGGCCAAGGTGGCGCAACGCAGACCCAGTATGCAGGCTGAAGAAACCCTAAGCCCCAAAGATGTCGAACGTCAACGTCTCATCGTTCAAGGGGTGGTTCAAGGCGTTGGATTCCGGCCCTTTGTATATGGTTTGGCTTCACGCCTGGAGCTGGGCGGCCTGGTGGGTAACAGCAGCGGCGGCGTGTTTATTGAAATCGAAGGCCCGCCGCCGGC